>NZ_JANSIF010000004.1:0-92846 GCF_047461935.1 Synechococcus sp. R55.4
CATCCCGACCCTGCGCAATCCTATCGCAGTGGTAAGTCGTTCAAGTGTGGGCACTGTGGATGGGAAGGGGATGCGGACTGGAATGGGGCCAACATGATTGCCAAGCTTGGGGCTGTCGTAAACCAGCCTAGAGGCCCGTGGTTGGCTTGCCAACTGCAGGGCTACCGAAAGCCCGCCCCGTACTGCGAAGCAGTCAGGGTCGGGTAGTTTACGTTTTTTCCATCGGTTAAGGCAGGGATCCCTTGCCGGCAGATCGAATCTTGGCTGGCAGGAGTATTGTGGGTGGGGAAGCATTTGCAAAAGGATTGTCGATGAGCTACGACGCGGTGGTGATTGGGGCCGGCCACAACGGGCTGGTGAGCGCTTGCTATTTGGCCAAAGCGGGGCAAAAAGTGCTGGTGCTGGAGCGCTATCACACCGTTGGTGGTGCTGCCATTACGGAAGAAATTCACCCGGGCTTTCGCGTGTCGGTGGCTTCCTACTCCTGTAGTTTGCTGCGCCCGGAGATCATCCGCGATCTGCGCCTGCCGGACTATGGCTTTGAGGTCTACGCCAAGCAACCTTCCTATTTCATGCCCTTCCCGGATGGGCAGCACCTCTTCCTGTATGCCGATAACCGCGCCAAGAGCAAGGCGGAAATTGCCAAGTTTTCCCGCAAAGATGCGGAAGCCTACGACCGCTGGGAGGAGTTTTGGGATCGGGTGAACGAGGTGGTGGAGCCAACTTTGATGCAGCCGCCGATTTCACTGGGCCAACTGGCGGATCGCTTTGCAGCTGCTGGCTATGAAGACGATTTCCGCCGCATCATGCTCCTCTCGACCACCGATCTTTTGGATGAATTCTTCGAGTCGGAGCAGGTCAAGGCGGCGATGGCTCCCCAATCTTTGATCGGCACCTCAGCCGGGCCGATGACTCCAGGTACGCCCTACATCTGGCTGGTCCATGCGGTAGGTCGGGCCATTGGCTCGCGTGGGGTCTGGGGCTATGTGCGCGGTGGGATGGGATCCATTACCCAAGCGATGGCCAAGGCAGCTCTGGACTTAGGGGTGGAGATCCGCACGTCTGCTCCAGTGGCGGAGATCTTGATGGAGAGTGGGCAGGCTACTGGAGTCGTCCTCGAATCGGGGGAAACCGTGCGGGCGCGGGCGGTTCTCTCCAATGCCCATCCCCAAATCACCTTTTTGCGACTCTGCTCCTCTTTGCCCCCAGACTTGCGTGACCGGCTAGAACGGCACTACCGCACCTCAGGCCCGGTGTACAAGCTCAACTTGGCCCTGGAGGAACTGCCCCGCTACACGGCGGCCCCTGCTGAAGTGCCCCCAGAAGTTGTCAGCTCTGCCACAGTGGATATTGCCCCCTCGGTGGCCTATCTGGAGCGGGCTTGGGATGACTGCAAGTACGGGATCCCTTCCCGGGATCCGTTTATCGAGATCTACAGCCAATCCCCCACCGACCCGACAATGGCTCCCCCAGGCAAGCACATTCTCTCCTGCTTCTGCCAGTTTGTGCCTTACCAACCCAAAGGGCGAGACTGGAACGATGGCCTACGGGAGGAATTTGCCGATCGGGTAATCGACAAAATTGCCCAATTTGCCCCCAACATTAAAAACGCCGTGATCGCACGGCAGATGTTGTCGCCCCTGGATCTGGAGGCCCGCTTCGGCCTTGTGGGGGGCAGCATTTTTCACGGGGAAATGACGCCGGATCAAAGCTACAACCTGCGGCCCATCTCCGGCCTGGCCGACTATCGATCCCCCATTCCCGGCCTTTACCTCTGCGGTTCAGGAGCGCACCCAGGAGGCGGAGTGACCGGGATCCCTGGCCACAACTGCGCGCAGGTGGTGCTCAGCGATCTGCCAAATCTTTAACGGACAAAAAAGGCTCAGCCACAAGGGCCAAGCCGGAACGGATTCCTGGTTGGGGATCAAACGGGCTGGCTGGATTACAGCCGCACCTCAGTTCCCTCAAAGAACCCACGGATGATCAAAATGGCCCCTTCCTGGCTAGCAGGAGTTCCTGGTTCATTTGCCGTCCCATCTTCAATGTTGCCGGTGGGGAACTCTTGTTCCAAAAACCACTGGCCGGAAATGCGCTCAGCAGAGGTCGTTGAATCGAAGACAAGGTTCAGATTTCCTCTTTGTGTTCCCCCACCAATATCAAGCCGGTTAAACGGCCCCGCCAACTGCGCCCCGGCTAGGGTGCGGAAGACGAAATCTCCTGTGGTGGGCACAATGCCTTGAAGGATAACGGGCTGAGGGTTGTCTCCTTCCGCAGGCGAGCCGGGCAAGGTACCCGTAGAGCGCTCTGTGCGCAATGAGAAAAAGTAATCAAAGGCTGTTGGGGCATCCGGACGAGTGGGAACAGGTAACTGGGGAATTGGGGTGGGGAAAGGTCGCGGTGGGGGGCTGACCTGCACAAAGTTGAGAACTGTGCTGGTGTTGGCCGGATCAAACTCCGCTTGAACACGACCGTTCAGTAAGCGGCGGATGCGAACCAACTGATTGGGCAAGATGTTTGGACGAGTGGGATCCGGAGCAAACAGTACCGACTGCGTACCCACCTGGGCAGGGCGATAGACAATCTCCGCCTGGTTGGGCCGGAAGTTCAGGCGGGCAAAGAGAGCCAAGGCATCCTCAGGAGTGCCATCGCCCGCAACACCTCGCTGCCGCACCACAAAGCTCGCGGAGAAATTGCCCGTTTGGAGAATAGCGACTACAGGACCTTGAGGTGGAGGAGGGTTGACAAAGCTTCCTGCTGGTGGGTCGCCGTTAGGGCCAGGATCTTCATAGAGTACCCCTGTGGTAGGGACAATGAGAGAAGAATCTCCCTCGAGAACGACCTGATTGCCATTCCTGTTCACCAAAATGCGGCGCACGGTGAGCGTTAAAACAGTACGGTCATCTCGGATAGCCCTGAAGGTGGTGTTCACCCGAATGCGCTGGTCGTTGGGGAGGGTCGAAATTGCAACCAGCCCGGCGATATTGAATTGCGTAGATAGCCTGCCGTCGTTGGGTCCAAAGGCAGTGATATTCACCAGCGGTGTGGTTCGCCCAATTTGGATGGCCAGCGTGCTGGAGCGAAGGGTGGAGTCGATTGTCAGCTCACTGGCTGGGATCTCGTTCACAGGCAAGATGCGGGCTTCAACATTGGCGATGCGAGCTTCACCGCTGCCTTGGAGGGGGTTGGTGCGCACAGGGATCCCGTTGTCAAACCTCGGATTGACATAGTCCAAGCGGAGGCTGGTGGTCTCCAGCACCGAGCCGGGGGTAAAGCGATACTCTTGGGCCGAGACAAAGGCAGCCGGATCTACCTGGACGGGCCCAGGCAAGGTCGGAGACTCATTAACTTCTCCGCAGCCGCCTAGCAGCAAGACTCCACACAAAACCGCCAACGAGCGACCTTTGAAGTTCATACGGCACTTCCTCACACACCCAAACCTAGGCAAATGCATGCACAAAATAGAGCAAGCGGCACCTGGCGCAAACGCTACAGGTAGGCTCACCACCCCTGCTCGAAGCCATGATACACCACAGATAGAGGATGGGCCATTTCCAGAACAATTTCTTGCATTTGCTCTGCCGCTCGCTTGACAACGCTCTAGGATGCAGTAGAACTAACAGCAGGCATCCCCCTTGAAATTGTGCAGATGCATAAGACTTGAGCAAGCTCGGTGGATCCCTGCTGGACGCTGCCTAAGACGTTTGCTGTGGTGTAAGTGAGTGGAGATTTTTCGATGAGACGACGTTTTGGCTCAGCCCTTGGCCGTGGCGGCCTCTCTCTTTGGGCAACCTGTGCTTCGGTTGCGCTGATTACCGGCTGCAGTAGCGAGACCACCAGCGGGGTGCCGCCTCTACTGGCTTCTAGCGGTGCCACGCCTCCTCCTGTGGCCGTTGCCCCCACGATTGCCCCCAATCTCACGCCTATCACCTTCCGCCCTGGTCCAGATTTCGCCCCCATCACCCCGCCGCCCATCCAGCCCGACCTACCGGATCCGCCTCAATTTGATTCGACAAATCCAAACAGCGGCTTCAATGCCGATCAGGAGTTTGCCTCGCTATCCTATAAGATCGATATAACTGGTTTGATCGTGCGTGGGACCATTGCTAGCGTTGATGTACAGGTTTTAAACATCACCTGTGGAACAGACGTGACAGATGTTATACTCCCAACTGCTTTAGAACAATTTAAGAATCTATTGATTGGCAGAGGAAATACATTCCTTGATGCGACGGGAATTACCTTTAGCTTTACTTTTCCGACGGATCCCCGCTACTTTAATGATCTCAGAATTCTTTCTAAAGCCATTCGTGGCGTTCGTAGAGTTGATGCACAGGGGCAGGTTCAGATCACAGACGAGCTGACTGGTGATGACATTCTGATCATCTTAACTATTCGTGATAGTTTTGGTCAGGTGCTAAGAGTTGACGATTCTATATTTAGTGGAGAAGAAAGCCGAACAGAAATTCGTGGCTCTCAGATTCCTGCTTGTGGAAATCTGTAGAGAAGGTAATCCCAGCAATGGCTTGCCAAATGAGTTAAAGGCTTAGTTGAGAACTTCAGTGAGTGTGAGAGGGTGTGGTGATGATTAAGTTTAAAACACTGGCAATAGGTGGAACCTCGCTTGTGTTGATGTCTTTGACTCTTATTGGGTGTCAACAGGCTAAGGATAAAAATGTTACAAGTTTTTTGCCAGGGCCAATCATCCCTGTGCAAAACCCAACTGTTGAAACAGGTGGAACCAACGTGGGATCTAGTCCTGTAGCTGCAGCTCAACCCACGCCAGGAATCCCTCGGCCTGTTTCTGCACCGACCATTGACCCAGTTGTTACCCCTGATGCTGTTCCTCCGATTGTCGCTGAAGGGCCTGTAGCTCCTGCTCCAATTCCCCCAGTCTTGACGGTCTCTATTTTGCCCGGTCGAGATCGAATCGATACTGTAATCCCTGTAAATACAGGAACTGGTCTTGGTTCTGGTCTAATTTCTGGGACAGCCAATGTTAATGCAATTGTTGCAAGAATTTCTGGCGGCATTTCACCAATTACTGTTAACGTTCAAATTGATCCAACTCCTGCGTCACCCACGATTACTAATCCAAATGGCACTTTCACAGCCTCGTTCTCCTTTGATTTTATCAACAATCAAGTTTTTATCAACGCTGCATTTATTTTCCCTGGAATTTATGATTTGCAAATCTCAGCTGTAGATGCCACTGGACAGCTGGCCGTAGGAAATATAACTATTGTAGTAACTCAAGGCGGAGGTGCTTAACTTAAAGCTGTACGATAAATTTCATCGCAATTAAGTCTCTGCAGCTCCAAGTATCAATCCAAGTATCAAGTAATCAGTCATCTTTCTAGCTCAACTCTTTGCCGTAGCTTCTCAACGAGAAGCTGAGTTTATCTTCCTTGAAAGTGGCCATGCTTCACTGTCTTCAGTCCTCAAATTTCAATCATGGGATCCTTCCAAAATCACTATAGTAATCCAGTCTGAGTATTAAGACGAGTAGCTACTAGGCAGTCTTGGCCAGAGAGGATTTCTGGGAAAATGAATGATGGGTTCACAATTCAATACAGATTGCTCTACAACTCTTCAAAAGTCTGTATAAAGCTAGGGAGCGGCTAAGGTTTGTCCTAGCAAAATGCAAATACGCCAAGGTGCCTCTCCCAGGCGCTAGGAGTGCTTGGTCGGTGCTTTCTGGAATCAGATGGTAGGGCTCATATTCGGTTCTGAACTAAGCTATCAATGATGTTGCCCAATCCAGGAGGGCGTTCACTGCTTCTAGGTCTTTCGCTTCTGAGTACAGCCGCAGCAAAGGCTCGGTGCCGCTGCCGCGAATCATCACCCAACTGCCGTTGGCGAGGGTGAATTTGTGGCCATCTTTGTCGAAATATTTGATCACCTTCTGCCCCAAAATCTCAGCCGGGGGATCCATTTGCAGCCGTTGGAAGAGCTGGGTTTGTTGATTTTGATCGGCGAGGTGGAGATCGCGGCGCAGGTAAACAGAGGTGAACCCTTCCCGTTCCTGCAAAGCCCGGTAGATGGTGCTGAGATCTTGGCCGGTTTCCGTAACCGCTTCGATGAGATACAGGGCCGAAAGCAGGGCATCCCGCTCGGGAATGTGGCCCAAGTAGCCGATGCCGCCCGATTCCTCTCCACCCAAGAGCACCTCTGTGCTCATCATGCGCCCGGCGATGTACTTAAAGCCCACCGGCATTTCCGTAACCGGTAGGCCATAGTGCTGTGCAACTTTAACAAACAGTTCGGAGCCGCTGATGGTTTTGACAATCTCGCCCCGCAAGCCGCGTCGCCCGGCCAGGTGGTCGATCAAGATGGGGATCAGGATCTGGGGGCTGAGGAAATGGCCTTGCCCATCCAGGGCGGCAATGCGGTCGGCATCTCCATCAAAGACCAGGCCCATTTTCAAGGGGGCCGGATCCGCTGCGATGATCTGAGCGGAAGCCTGCAGGTTTTGCGGCAAAGGCTCAGGGGGAAATCCCCCAAATAAGGGATCCCGGTGGGCCTGCAATTCAATCACCTTCTCCCCCAGTAGGCGCTTGAGGCCACCGGCGCCAGAGCCAAACATGACATCCACCCAGATCTTGGCCGGGGATCCTTTGAGCTTTTCCAGATCCACAAAGCGGCTGAGCTGAGCCAGGTAGCCGGGCCAGGGATCCCAGGTGTGGATGGGGGCCTTGTGGGATCCAAGAGGCTGGAGGCTTTGCAGCTCCTGCTCGATGGCGGCGGTAACTTCCGGGGGCACGGATCCACCAAATCCCCCCTTGACCTTGAGGCCGGAATAGTGGGGGGGGTTGTGGCTGGCGGTGATCACCAAAGCGCCATGGCAGCCTCGCTCCTTAGCACCCCAGCTAAAGGCCGGCGTTGGGGCCACACAGGTGGAGAGGTAAACTGGGATCCCCAGGCGGGCCACCACCTCAGCAGTGTGGGCGGCAAAGCGTTCCGAAAGAAAGCGGTTGTCGTAGCCGACCAGGATCCCTTCGCCGGGGTAGGTGCGGGCCAACACTTGGGCGCTGGCCTGGGCGGCAAGGGCCAAGTTTTGGAAAGTAAAGGCATCGGCAATCACGGCTCGCCAGCCGTCGGTGCCAAAACGGATCGGGGTATCGGCCATAGTGGTGTTGCGGTGGGTGCTGCCGCTTCAAGTCATAGCACGAGGTAGGCGTTTCGGTGTTCGGTCTGCTCTCAACTTCTTCACTCCTTCTGAGATGGGATCCCTCTCGCAGGGGCCGCAGAAGCGGCTAGAGTAACCTGGAAAGCGTTCCGCTCCTGTGTGCCATGACTCAGCAACTGACTCTCGACGGACTGGGATTGGGATCGAATGGGGGATCCCGTCTGGGTCGGGTGATTGTAACCGATTTGCAGGGGGAGATGCAGCGCTCCTACCTGGAATACGCCATGAGCGTGATCGTGGGGCGGGCCTTGCCGGATGTGCGGGATGGCCTCAAGCCGGTACACCGCCGCATCCTCTACGCCATGCACGAGCTGGGCCTGACGCCGGATCGCCCCTACCGCAAATGCGCACGGGTGGTGGGGGATGTGCTGGGGAAATATCACCCCCACGGGGATCAGGCAGTTTATGACGCGCTGGTGCGCATGGTGCAAGACTTTTCCAGCCGCTATCCCCTGGTGGCGGGACACGGCAACTTCGGCTCGGTGGACGATGACCCGCCGGCGGCTATGCGCTACACGGAGTGCCGGCTGGCGGAGCTGAGCCACACAGCGCTTCTGGAGCAGGTGTCGGAAGAGATCGTCGATTTCATGCCCAATTTCGACGGATCCCAGGCGGAGCCCACCGTTCTCCCGGCCCGATTGCCCATTTTGCTGCTCAACGGCTCTTCCGGCATTGCCGTGGGCATGGCCACCAATATCCCACCCCACAACCTGGGGGAAGTGGTGGATGGCCTGTTGGCTTTGATCGACCATCCCGACCTCAGCCCTGAGGAACTGTTGCGGTGGATCCCAGGGCCGGATTTTCCCACCGGCGGCCAAATCTTAGACAGCCAAGGGATCCGCGCAGCCTACCTCACCGGGCGCGGTTCCATCACCCTGCGGGGGGTAGCCCGATTTGAGGAGATCCAGCCGGGCAAAGGACGCCACCGGCGGCCTGCTCTAGTCATCAGCGAGTTTCCCTACCAGGTGAACAAAGCCGCCTGGATCGAAAAAGTGGCCGAGCTGGCCAACCAAGACCGCATCAGCGGCATCGCCGATCTGCGGGATGAGTCGGATCGCAGCGGCATTCGCGTGGTGGTGGAGCTCAAGCGAGAAGCCAACCCGCAGGCGGTTTTGCAGCAGTTGTATAAGCTCACCCCTTTGCAAAGCAACTTTGGAGCCATCCTGCTGGCTTTGGTGAACGGGGAACCGCGGCAGCTCAGCCTCAAGGACATCCTGCAACACTTCTTGCAATTTCGCGAGGCCACCCTCAACCGGATGTTCCGTGCCGAGTTGCAGCAGGTGCAGCGCAAGGCGGAAGAGGTGGCAGGAATGTTGCTGGCGTTGGCGGATCTGGAGGGGGTGATCGAGCTGCTGCGGCAAGCGCCCGATGGCACCACGGCCAAAGCCCAATTGCAAACTCGCCTGGGCTGTACCCCCCAGCAGGCAGAGACGATTTTGGCCATGCCTCTGCGTCGCCTGACGGGATTGGAGCGGGAACGGCTGCACCAGGAACACGCCCAGTTGCAGACCCGCATCGAAGAACTGCAGGGGCTACTCAGCGACCGCCGCAAGCTCTTGAATTATTTGAAAAAAGAGCTGCGACACCTGAAAAAGACCTTCGGGGATCCCCGGCGCACCCAGATCCTCTCGGCCTCGGAGCTGGAAGCGGAAGTGGCCCAAATCCCCAGCGGCGAAGAGACGGAAGAGACCCACTTCTTGCTGCAATTCACCCGCAAGGGCTATGTGCGCCGCCTGCCTCTGCCTAGCCGTCGCTCCCGCAGCAACCCGGCGCAACGGGAACTGGGGGAAGATGTGCTGGTCGGCCTGGAATGCGTCACGCTGGAGCAGGAAATCTTGGTGCTCACCGCCGGCGGCAAGGCTTTTACCGTGCCCATCGCAGGGATCCCCCTCAGCACTGGGTCCTCACGGGGGGTACCCCTGCTCACCCTTCTTCCCAACCCTGAGCCGATCGTCGCCACCTTCACGTTGGCTCCGGATCCGGGCAAGGCAAGTTTGGTGGTGCTCAGCCGGCAGGGGCGGATCAAGCGGGTGGCCCTGGCAGAGTTGATGGGCCTCACCCAACGGGGATCCACCGTCCTCAAACTAAAGGAGGGAGATGAGCTGGGCTGGGCAGCCCTTTGGGATCCCGGCCACCAAGGCTACAGCGTCGTCCTGGCTACTTCAGGGGGACGGGTGCTGCGGCTGGCTGCCGAAGGGATCCCTTTGATGGGTCGAGCGGCTATGGGATCGCCGGCCCTGCGCCTGGGGCGCACCGAACAGATTGCAGGTATGGCGCTGGTGCCCTCCCAAGGGATCCTGGTTCTGGCCAGCCGGTCGGGCTATCTGAAGCGCTTGTCTCTGGAGGAGATCCCCATCTTGGAGCGGAGTCCGGTGGGCGCGCCGGCCTTTCACTTCTCCGACCGAGGGGATGTGCTGGTGGGCTTGGTGGGTCTCCCCCCCGAGCTGGAGAGGCCTTCCCATCTGCAACTGGATGTGATCACGGAGTCTGAACAGGTGTACTCCTTCTCTCCTGCCGAGATCCCGCTGCAAAGCCGCTCCGGGGGCGGATCCCTCCTGGTCAAAGGGGAGCGGGTCAGGGAGTTGCGCCTGTTCTGGCCGCAGTGGCTGCCGGAAGGCGATGTGGGATAGCTCTTGGGGGAGCAGAAGATCCCTAGGACGAAGAGCCTTCCCCAGGCGAGGCCGAATCGGTCGGCGGGGAGCCGGGATCCGTCTCCGGCACTTCGGGATGGCGAACGGGCTTGGGTAGGGTGCCACCTGACCTGATAACCAAACAGCGCACGGTTTGGTGCAGCTCCTCCAGCAAAATGCTGATGGCAGAGCGGAAGTCTCGGTGGTCATCTCGCATTTGCTCCAGCATGGCGCGGATGACTTCCTGACAATCCTTCAGGATGTGCTGCTGCTGGGCAACAATCTGCACCAGTTCGCTTTGTTCCTTGAGCAGCTCCCGCAGACAAGAGCGCAGCTCTTCCACATGGCTCTGCCAAAGGGCCTGTCCTTCCCGCAGCTCCATCACGCTGGTGCGCAAATCGGCGGTCGAGTCTCTTAGGGCTTCGCTGTGGCGGCGCTCGGCTTCCAGTTGCTTTTGCTGCTCCTGCTGCTGTTGGCGCAACTCAGAATTGGCCCGCAAGTTGGCTTCCGCTGCCCTGAGCAATTGAGCCAATCGAACCTCAGTAACAACCCAACGCTCTTCCGGGGAGAGAGATCGACCTCGGCCAACTCGCCTGCAGAAGTACTTCACAGTCGCTGCACCCTATACACAACTCTCTACTTTAAATCAAAGCACCATAGGACTTCAGCCCAAGCAGAGACCTGTCTATCGGGCTTTGTCCCGGCTGTTTTCTGGGTTTACCCAATGTAGCCATGATAGCGGATGCCGAATCCAGAAGTTCGGAAGACGGAGCTGCCCCTCTCCAGGGATCCCAGTCGTTCTTCTAGGATGGTGGAGAGTTTGGATAAAAGAAACCATGCCTTCACTTGCAAATCAGGTGGTGCTGATTACCGGCGCCTCTGCTGGAATTGGGGAAGCCGTCGCTCTGGAGGCGGCCAAACGCGGGGCTCGCTTGGTGCTGGCGGCCCGCCGGGAAGGGCTGCTGCGAAACGTCAAAGACTTGGTGGAGAGTCGGGGAGCGGAGGCGCTGGTGGTGCCCACCGACATGGCCGATACGGCCCAGGTGGAGGCACTGGCCCAAAAGGCTCTGGATCATTTTGGCCGGGTGGATATCCTGGTGAACAACGCCGGCTATGGCCAGATGGGGCCGGTGGAAGAGGTGGATGTGGCGGCCATGCGGCGCCAGTTTGAGGTGAATGTATTTGGCCTGCATGCTCTCACCCGTGCCCTCTTGCCCCAAATGCGGGAACGGGGCAGTGGCCGCATCCTCAACCTCAGCTCGGTGGCCGGCCAGCTGTCCATGCCTTTCAGCGGCGTTTACAACGCAACCAAGTTTGCTGTGGAGGCCCTCAGCGATGCGTTGCGGGTGGAGGTAGCCCCCTTCGGCATCAAGGTCATCTTGATCGAGCCGGGGCCGGTAGCCACCGAGTTTGGCCGCGTGGCGGAAGAAACCTTTGCCGCTGTTGTCAACCCCAACGGCCCCTACAAGGCGATCTTGGACAAGACCGCCGATCTGGCCAGCTCGTTTAACAAAATGGCCTGGCCGGTGGAGAAGGTGGTGGAGCCGATCCTGAGGGCGATGACCGATCCTCACCCTTCCGACCGCTACACCGCTTTCACGGGGGGTAAGGTGGCGTTGGGGCTGATGCGGCTCATGCCCGCTGCTCTGGCTGACTCCATGTGGCGGCGCGTCTATGGGCTGGATGGTCTGGGATCCCCCGGCTCGGCCTAACTGCAGGCTTGTGGCGGGCATCGGATGGGGCAGGGATCCCTCAGGAGCTCATCCTTGCGGGGGTAGGGTTGTGCCTTCCAGGAGGGACAGGTTAAGTTTGTTAAAGGACTTTTAATAACCGAGCGTTCTCTTCCCTATGAACAAGCCTCTATCTCCCCAGCGCTGGCTGATCGCCCTCCTGCTGGGCTTTTGTCTCTGGCAGGGATCCGGCCTGGTGCTGCAGCCTGCACCCGCCCATGCAGCTTTGGCCTCGGCCCTCACCTACGATCGCTTTTTGCGCTACGTCGAGGAGGGGCGGGTTACGGATGTGCGCCTCACGGACAACAATCTGGTAGCTGAAGTTACGGCTGTGGATCCCCAGACCCAGCATTCCACCCGCTACCGAGTGAACCTGCTGCCCAACACCGTACCGCAACTGGTGGACCGCCTCACCGAGCAGGGGATCGAAGTGGCAGTGGTACCCACCCGCAATGGCAGCGCCTTTTGGGCGCTTCTGGGCAACCTGGTGATCCCGCTGTTGCTGTTGGGAGGGTTGTTCTTTTTCCTGCGGCGTGCCGGTGCTGGAGCGGGCGGCCCTGGGCAGGCAATGAACTTCGGCAAATCGCGGGCCCGCTTTCAGATGGAAGCCAAAACCGGCGTTAAGTTCGACGATGTGGCCGGGATTGAAGAAGCCAAAGAAGAATTGCAAGAGGTGGTTACCTTCTTGAAGAAGCCGGAGCGCTTCACCGCTGTTGGGGCCAAGATCCCCAAAGGCGTGTTGTTGGTGGGGCCGCCGGGGACGGGCAAAACCCTTCTGGCCAAGGCCATTGCCGGCGAGGCAGGAGTGCCTTTCTTTAGCCTGTCCGGCTCTGAGTTTGTGGAAATGTTTGTCGGGGTGGGTGCCTCTCGCGTGCGGGATCTCTTCAAGAAGGCCAAGGAGAATGCGCCCTGCATCGTCTTCATCGACGAGATTGACGCGGTGGGCCGGCAGCGGGGGGCCGGCATTGGCGGGGGCAACGACGAACGCGAGCAAACCCTGAACCAGTTGCTCACCGAGATGGACGGCTTTGAGGGCAACACCGGCATTATCGTGATTGCCGCCACCAACCGCCCTGATGTGTTGGATGCCGCTCTCTTGCGTCCGGGGCGCTTCGACCGCCAGGTTACGGTGGATCGGCCTAGCTTTAAGGGGCGCTACGAGATCTTGCGGGTGCATGCCCGCAACAAGAAGCTGGCGGAAGAGGTCAGCCTGGAGGCGATTGCCCGCCGTACCCCCGGCTTTGCCGGCGCGGATCTGGCCAACCTGCTCAATGAAGCGGCCATTTTGGCGGCCCGCCGTCAGCGCATGGCCATCACCAACCAAGACATTGACGATGCCATCGACCGCATCACCATCGGCCTGACCAAGCCCCCGCTGTTGGACGGCAAGAGCAAGCGCCTGATCGCCTACCACGAGTGTGGCCATGCCCTGTTGATGACACTTTTGCCCCACGCGGATCCCTTGAACAAGGTGACCATCATCCCCCGTTCCGGCGGCGCAGGTGGCTTTGCCCAGCAACTGCCCAACGAGGAGCAGATCGACTCCGGCATGTACAGCCGCGCTTGGCTGCTGGATCGGGTGGTGGTGGGCTTTGGCGGTCGGGCGGCCGAAGAGATCGTCTTCGGCTACTCGGAAGTGACCACCGGAGCCAGCAACGACCTGCAGCAGAACACGAATCTGGTGCGGCAGATGGTGACCCGCTTTGGCATGTCTGAGCTGGGGCCCTTGATGCTGGATCCCCCCAACAACGAGGTATTCTTGGGCGGCGGCTGGATGAACCGCGTCGAGTACTCGGAGGATGTGGCCGCCAAGATCGACCGCCAGGTGCGGCAGATCCTGGAGAGCTGCTACCAGAAGGCCAAGCAGATTTTGCTGGAGCACCGCCCTCTGCTGGATCGATTGGCCGATACCTTGGTGGAACGGGAAACCCTGGATGGCGACGAATTCCGGGCGATTGTCTCAGAGTATGTGCCCATCCCGGAGAAGGCCGGCCTGCCCAGTCCACTTGCGGAAGCGGGACGGAGTCCAAAGTTGGTCTAAGGGATCCCATCTCCATTGCCAGATAGACAACTGGGGGGGTTGTTGGGGCTGGATCCCGGCAGCTGCCCCCTTTTCCTCGCGAGTTTTGGGTTGCGTTGGGCTGTCGCATGCTCTCTTCGCTCTCTGCTTTGCCGGTTCACCTTTATCGCTGCCTGAGCTGCGGTCGGGAAGGGTTGACCCAATCACCAGGGCGGGAACAGGGATCCGTGGCAGATCGGGTTTATTGTCCCAGTTGTGGCCAAATTTACCCCATCACCGCTTCTGGGGCTGTGGATTTTATCGGCAGCTCATCGGACCTGCATCTCACGCCGGCCCAAGCCATTGCCCATCTGCCTGGGTTTGCCTGGGGCTACGATCGCCTCTGGCGGCCCTGG
The DNA here is from genome assembly GCF_047461935.1 of Synechococcus sp. R55.4. Lineage (NCBI taxonomy): Bacteria > Bacillati > Cyanobacteriota > Cyanophyceae > Synechococcales > Synechococcaceae > Synechococcus > Synechococcus sp. R55.4. The sequence continues at coordinate 13,962 of NZ_JANSIF010000004.1, forward strand.
GCTCTGTCGCTGCTGACGGGGGAGAGCTTTGGGAGCGAGCGGGAGAGTCAACTGCTGGCCGAGTTGGTGGGGGAGGGGGATCCCATCTTGGATTTGGGCACTGCCGGGGGGTACTGGAGCCGCTTGCTCCTGGCCAAGGATCCACAACGGACGGTGATCGGCCTGGACAATGCAGCAGGGGTATTGGCGGAAGCCGCTCAACAAGCGCAGCCCCACTGGCAGCACTACAGCCTGATGCGGGCCCGAGCCGAACAGCTTCCCCTCGCCTCTGGAACTTTTGGGGCGGTGATCAGCGGGGCCACCTTGAACGAATTGCCTTTGGATCCCTGTTTGCGGGAAATTGCCCGCGTCTTGAAACCGGGAGGGGCCTTTGTCTCGATGCACAGCCAGCAGGTACAGGGATGGGGGCAGATGGTGCAGCAATGGCTGGAAGCCACCGGCCTTCATTTTTTCTCGGAAACCCAGTTGCGCGAGCACCTTCAACAGGTGGGGCTGCAGTTGGAGCGTTATCTCAGCTTGGGTTGGGTGGCCTTTGTGCGGGCAGTGCGCCTCTGATCTGGGCTGGGTTGAGGTGGCCATTCATTGAGTCCAGAGCGGAGCCATCACCCAAATCCAAGTCGCGTCGATCCCCAGCCCTCCTCTTCCACCGGGAGAGGGCCTGGGAGTGAGGGCGAGAGCGCAGGCTAGGGGATCCACTCCAGCCCAACGCCAAAGCTAAACTCCCGATCCAAGGTCGAGTTGCGCAGGCTATAGCGAGCAGAAAGACGAAAAGAAGGGCTAATGGCATAGGCAGCGGTGATCTCCGCCAGGGTGGCCTGTCCTTCTTCCGGCTCCTGGGGGGCAACCCAACTGTAGCTACCGGTCAAATCTGCAGCTCCGGGAGCCAAGGCCAAAACGGCAAAAGCCCCATAGCTAACTCCGCTGAGGCTGCGGTTTTTTTGTTCCAAAGCCCGATACCCCAGTTGTGGCGCCAGATTAAAAGGGGATCCCAGGGGGGCCAGAAAGTAGCGCATCTCCGACCCGTACTGGCGCACTTCGGGATGTTCGGAAGATTGGCGATAGTCACCGCTGAGGGTGAGGCGATCTCCCAGACGCAAATCCTGCAGGCTGATTCGCCAGTGCGAAGAGGACTCAAAGCCGGCCTGCAAGCGCGTGGGCAAGACAGGGGTGTTGCGGATTTCTTCCAGGAGATGGGGCGGGTTTTGCAGCCAGCGGCGCAACACGGGGCTGTCTTCTAAAATTCGGTCATCCAAGCCCAAATCCAAAGCGGCTGAGAGGGTGGCCGGCACCGGATCTGGAATAGGGGCTTGCTGGGAATTGGCCCAAACCGGCCGCTCAGGCACCAGTCCAGCCCAGAGGAGCAGCATACCCAGGCGAAGCCCTTTGCCAGACTGTCTCACCACCTGCAACCACATTCATTGCGTCCCTACTGTAGCTGCTTTCCGAGAGATTCTCCACGCAGACGGGCAGAGCCAAAGGGCGGCAACAACACCTCAAAGACGGCTCAACGGCAACAGAAAGCCTAGCTGTTCCGGCTGTTGGCAACCACCCGCAAGCGCTCGACCAATTTTTGCAGTTGCCGTTCAAACTGCAGACTTTCCCGCTGTAGCTGACTGACTTTCTCACAGCTATAGAGAACGGTGGTGTGATCTTTTCCCCCAAAGTAGTCGCCAATTTTGGGCAAGCTGAGGTTGGTGTAGTGGCGCATCAAAAACATGGCAATTTGCCGTGCTTGGCTGATGTCACGCTTGCGGGAGGATCCCAGTAAACTGTCTCGGTCGATGCCGAATTCTTCACAGACCACATCGGTAATCATGTCGGCGGTGATCTCTTTCGGCTCGCTGGGGGGATTGAGGATGGGCTGAATCGTCTCCACGCTCATCGGCAAGCCAGAAATGGAAACATAGGCGACGGCGCGGATCAGGGCACCTTCCAGCTCGCGGATGTTGCTGGTGTAGGTGGTGGCAATGTACTCGATCACGTCGGCGGGCAGGTTCATCCCCTCGTACTCGGCTTTCTTCTTCAGAATGGCCATGCGGGTTTCGATATCCGGCGATTGAATTTCCGCAATCAAACCCATGGAGAAACGAGAACAAAGCCGCTCCTGCAGACGCGGGATCAAATGGGGGGAACGGTCGGCGGCCAGTACGATCTGTTTGCCGGACTCGTGCAGCGTATTAAAGGTGTGAAAAAACTCCTCTTGGGTGTACTCTTTGCCTTCGATAAATTGAACGTCATCCACCAATAAAATATCTACATCTCGATAGTGCTCCCGGAAAGACTGCATGCTGTCTCGCCGGATGGCATCGATTAAATCGTTGGTAAACCGTTCGGTGGACACGTAAAAGACTTTGGCCTGTGGATTTGCCTCTAGCTGGTAGTGGCCAATGGCCTGCATCAGGTGGGTTTTGCCCAGCCCTACCCCGCCGCAGAGAAACAGGGGGTTGTAGGCGCGTCCGGGCTTGTCTGCTACGGCCAAGGCCGCTGCGTGGGCCATGCGGTTGTTGGGGCCGACCACAAACCGTGAGAAGGAATACTTGGGGTTGAGATCCGGCGCCCGCATCGGCAGGCTGCCGCCGACTTCCAGTCCTAGGGTGGTGGAGGCAGGTAAGCTGCCGGCTCTGCGCGATGTTGGGGAAATCGCCCTTGAAGGGGGTTCTTCCTCGACCGGAGCATGGGGGGAAACGGAAAACTCCACCTGCAAAGGGATCCCGGCTACCCGCTGCACCACCTCGGTGATGGTGGAGGCGTAGTGCTTTTGCAGCCAGCCCCGCGCCCATTCGCTGGGGGTACAGATGGTGAGGCGGTTGTCCACCAACGATTCAGCCCGCGCCGTTTTGATCCAAGCCTCAAAGGTTGGGCGGCTGAGCTGCACCTGCAGATGACACAGGGCTTCATCCCAGAGCTGATCCAGGGAAATATCCACACCACACACTCAGAGCGACACAGCAGAAGCCCAGAGGAAACAGCGGCGGCTTCCTCGACAGGAGCTTCGGGATTCCCAATTTAACTGCTCGGCGCGGGGTGGCCAATCTAGCAATTTTCCATTGAGTCTGCTAAGATTAAGCGTCTGCGATCAGTTTCAAGCGGGCTAATTTCGGTCTGGTCAGCTCTGGCAAATGATCTTGGATTCATAAGTTGGCTTCTCACCATGACTCAGCGTACCCTTCGTGGCACCAATCGCAGACGCATTCGGGTTTCTGGGTTTCGGGCCAGAATGCGAACGGCAACTGGGCGGCAGGTCTTGCGGCGACGGCGGGCCAAGGGGCGTTATCGCCTGGCGGTTTCCTAAGCCCTTTGGTTGGATATTGGATCCTAATCTGGGATTTTTGGAGCGTTGCAGCCCAAAACAGGCTGACTTCGGGGCCCAAATAAATGTTGCCGGCTCCTCATCGATTGCGGGATCGACGAGCTTTTCAGGCGCTCTACCAGGGGGGCCAACGTCGTTCCGGTGCAGGCTTGACCCTGCTGTTTCAGCCGATGCCCGCAGGGTGCGAAGGGATCCCTAGCCAGGTGGGACTGGTGATCGGCAGAAAGGTGAGCAAATCTGCCGTAAAACGGAATCGGCTGCGACGCCAGTTGCGAGAAATCTTGCGCCCTCTGTGCCCAAACCTGAAACCCGGATACCGGCTGCTGTTTATCTCCAAGGCAAACTTACTGACCTACCGCTGGCCGGAGCTGAGGGCGGAGGTGCATCGTCTTTTACAAAAGGCCGATCTGCTCGTCGGCACAGATGTAGACTCAACAGGTGCAGACTCAGATGCCAAGCCGTCCTAAGAAACTTGAGCTGCACAGGTTTTTGCTACCCATGCTAGCCTGTTGCCATCATCTGCCGGTGGTCACGCTAGATATGGGGTGTGATGTACGTCAAGCGGATTGAGCTGACCCGATTTAAGTCCTTTGGTAGCACAACCTCGATACCCCTGTTGCCGGGGTTCACGGTTATTTCTGGCCCCAATGGCTCCGGTAAGTCTAACATCCTGGATGGGATCCTGTTTGCGCTGGGGTTATCGTCCTCGCGGGGGATGCGGGCAGAGAGGCTGTTGGATCTGGTGCATTCCGGCAGCCTCAACGGCAATCGGCAGGTGGAAACCCATGTTTCTGTCACCTTTGAGCTGGGGCCGGGAGAAGATGGTCAGCCCAGGGAATGGAAAGTCAGTCGCCGGCTGCGGGTCAAGCCCGGAAAGGCTGAGGATCCCACTCGCGATAGCGGGACGGATTCTCTCCCCTACACCAGCACTTTCTACATCAACGATGTGCCCTGTACCCTGAGCGAGCTGCACGAACAACTGGAGGCGATGCACATCTACCCCAACGGCTACAACGTCGTTTTACAGGGGGATGTCACCAGCATCATTTCCATGCACCCCAAGGAACGGCGGCAGATCATCGACGAATTGGCGGGGGTGGCCACCTTCGACCGCAAGATCGCCCAGGCCAACAGCAAGCTGGAGGCGGTACGGGAACAAATTGAGCGCTTTCGGCTCATCGAACAGGAATGGCAAGCTCAAGGAGAGCGGCTGCTCAAAGAGAGCGAAAAGGCCCAACACTATCAGCAACTGCGGCTGCAGTTGCAAACGCTGGGGCAGCAACAACAGGTGTTGCTTTGGCGGCATTTGCAGGCCCAAGTGGAAGAAACCCAGGCGGCCATTCAGCAGCTTCTGGAGGCTCAGGAGCAGGCCACTGCTCAGGTGCAGACCTTGAACGATCATTTGCAACAGGCCGAAGCCGCCCTGGCCGAGTTGCAAAGCCGCATCCATGCTCTTGGAGAGGAGGAATACCTGCACCTGCAAGCCCAAATCGCCGCCGCCGAAGCACAGCGGCAACAGGTCAGCCAACAGATCGCAGCCTGGCAGCAGGAGATCGAGCAAGCGCAGCGCCTACATCAGGAGCGGCAAACCCAACAGCAGCATCTGCAGGCGGAGCTGGAACACCTGCACAGCCAACAAGAGCAACTGGCCCAAGCCCAGGGATCCCTGCAGGCCCAGGTTCAGAAAGCCCAAATTAGCTTGGAACAGAGCCGCGAACAGCTGCGCGCCCTAGCCCAATCCGCCGATGCCTGGGTGAAACAGCAGCGCTACCTCACCCGCCACATTGAGGAACTCCGCGCTGAACAGGAGCCTCTCCAACAGGAGCAAATTCGCCTGCAAGAGCGACAACGGCAACTGGAACGACAAAGCCAAGAGATCCAGGCGGAGATTGCCCAGATCGAGGCGTGGCTGGGATCCCACCTGGCCCTCACCGCCGAGCTGGAACACACTTGCCGACAGTCGGAAGCTCAGGTTCAAACTTTGGCCCAAGAGCTGGCGCAACTGCAGGCCGGCCTGGAGTTGGATCGCGCCACCCACGAGCGCCTGGCCGCCGAGCTGCACGCCAAGCAGCGGCAACTGGACAAATGGGAAACCCGCCGCCAAGTGTTGCAAGAGTCCCAGGGATCCCGAGCGACCCAAGCCATCCTGAGTGCCCGTCTGCCGGGGGTTTTGGGGTTGGTGGCCCAGTTGGGGCAGGTGGATCCCCAGTATCAACTGGCCCTGGAGGTTGCAGCAGGCAACCGGCTGCACTTTGTGGTGGTGGAGGATGACACCGTGGCCGTGAGCGCCGTCAACTTTTTGAAGCGGGAAAAAGCCGGACGCGCCACCTTTTTGCCCTTGAACAAGCTCCAGCCCACCCGCCCCCCCAGCCCCCTGAAATTGGACGGCCTGATCGACTACGCCATTCGTTTGGTGCGTTTTGAAGAGCGCTACCGGGATGTTTTCGGCTTTGTGTTCGGCTCCACCCTGGTTTTCCAAAGCCTAGAGCTGGCCCAGCCCCACATCGGCAAGCACCGCATGGTTACTCTGGAAGGGGAGCTGTTGGAAACTTCGGGCGCCATGACCGGCGGCAGCGCCCCCCAGCGAGCTGGGATCCACTTTTCTGCCGGCGAACCTTCCGAGGAGGCCGCCTTGCGCTCTCGCTTGGCCGAGCTGGAGGAACTGCTGGCCACCCTCACCCCGCGCCTACAAGCAGCCCAAGCCCGCGAAAAACAACTGGCCCAAGCCCTGCTCCTGGCTCGCCAAGACGCCCTGCAAGCCCAGCAATATCTGGAGCGGCACCAAGCCGACTGCCAAAAGCAACAGGCCCGCCTGCAACACCTGCAGGGATCCCTGGCACAACTGCAAGCCGAAAGCCAACAAGCCCAGCAGCGGCTCCAGCAGATTCAACTGCGCTGGGATCCCTTGCAACAGCGCCTAGCCGATCTCGCCCTCAAGCTCAGCCAACTGGAGGGATCCCCGGTGAACCAGCATTGGCAGCAACTGCAGCAGGCGGTGCAGCAGCAAGAAAGTCGCTTGGCAGAGCTGCAGCAGCAACTGGCCCAACTGGAGCGGCAACAGCAGGAGAACTCCGGCCAACAACACCTGAAACAGGCCCAAATCCAGCACCACCAGGAGCGCCTGCAGGAGAGCAAACAGCGCCAAGCCTATCTGCAGGAGCAAATCGTCCAAGCCCAAGCCACCCTTGGCCAAATCCAGCAACACCTTGCCGAGCAACGGCAACAGATGAGCCAGATCGAGGCCCGACTTTCCCACCTGCGCCAAGAGCGGGATCGGCAAGAATTCCAATTGCGGGCCCAACAACAGCAGATCCAACGCCTGGAGTGGGAACGCTACAACGCCCTCACCCAACAACAGGAAAAAGAGGCTCTGCTGGCCCAACTGCAAACCCAACTGCAAGCGGTGGTTCAAGAGCTGCCGGATCCGCTGCCCGACTTGCCCGCCACCCTGACCTTAGACGAGCTGCAGCGGCAAAAACGCAAAATCGAAGAGCAATTGCGATCCCTGGAGCCGGTGAACATGCTGGCCATCGCCGAATACGAACAGACCCAAGCTCGCCTACGGGATCTCAGCGCCAAACTGGAAACCCTGCACCAAGAGCGCACCGAGTTGTTGCTGCGCATCGAGAACTTTTCCACCCTGCGTCGGCAAGCCTTCTTGGATGCCTTTCATGCCGTCAACGGCCATTTTCAGACCATCTTTGCCCAACTTTCCGATGGGGATGGCCATTTGGAATTGGAAAACCCAGAGGATCCCTTCGCAGGCGGTCTAACCTTGGTGGCCCACCCCAAAGGTAAGCCGGTGCGCCGTCTCAGCGCCATGTCGGGAGGAGAAAAATCCTTGACAGCCCTCAGCTTTATTTTTGCTCTCCAGCGATTCCGCCCTTCCAGCTTTTACGCCTTTGATGAAGTAGATATGTTTTTGGACGGGGCCAATGTGGAAAAATTGGCCAATATGATCTGGCAGCAATCTCGTCAGGCGCAGTTTTTGGTGGTCAGTTTACGCCGCCCGATGATCGAAAAAGCTGAGCACACCATTGGTGTAACCCAGGCCCGCGGTGCATACACTCAGGTGATCGGCCTGACCAAACCCGCCCCTCACCCCAGTTAAGATGTGGCTTGGTTAAGAGCAGAGGGCAAATCCTGAGGTCCCATTAGACTCATTCTAAGAATGGTTTAGGAGTGTCCAAACGCCTGCCATGGTTGCTCTGACTCTGAATCTATCCCCCCTGACAACCCTGAGCCGAGCAGATTTTATTCGGCTTTGTGCCGCCAATCCTGACCTGAAGCTGGAGCGTACCGCTCAAGGAGAATTGGTTATCATGTCTCCAACCGGCGGGGAAACCGGCCACTGGAATGCCGAAATCACCACAGACTTAACCCTTTGGAATCGGCAATCGGGCCGAGGGAAAAGCTTTGATTCTTCCACCGGATTTTCCTTGCCTTCAGGCAGCGACCGCTCCCCTGATTTGGCCTGGATCCCGATTGAAAAGTGGGAAGCTTTGGATCCCTCAGTCCGTCAAGGATTTTTGCCCCTGTGCCCCGATTTTGTGGTGGAGATCCTCTCGCCCACCGATTCTTGGATCCAAACTCAGGCCAAGATGCAAGAATACATGGACAACGGCTGCCGGCTGGGGTGGCTGCTGGATCCCAAGGCCAAGCGGGTGATGATCTACCGACAAGGGCAAGCGCCGCAATTGGTCGAAGATCCGGAAACCCTATCAGGAGAGGACGTGCTGCCGGGCTTCACCTTGCCCATTCGCAAGATCTGGTCGGCTTGATATGAGTAGCTTTCACGGATTTACGATCCCTGATACAGCTTTTTTCCACACCCTTAACCCAGCCAACTCTGATGGATCTCTTGCATGACAGGGATCCCACGCAATTGCAGAACTCTCCCAACCTTGGAAACAGCTGCAGTAAAAATGTTGAGCGATAGGCCAAAAACAGGCGGAGTCACACTACCATGGCTGCTCTGACTCTGAATCTATCTCCCCTGATAACCCTCAGCCGAGCAGATTTTATCCGGCTTTGTGCCGCCAATCCTGAGCTGAAGCTGGAGCGTACTGCCCAAGGAGAATTGGTCATCATGTCTCCAACCGGTGGGGAAACGGGCAATCTTAACTTTGAAATTGCCGGGGAAGTTTATGTTTGGAATCGGCAATCGGGCCGAGGGAAAAGCTTTGATTCTTCCACCGGATTTTCCTTGCCTTCAGGCAGCGACCGCTCCCCTGATTTGGCCTGGATCCCGATTGAAAAGTGGGAAGCTTTGGATCCCTCAGTCCGTCAAGGATTTTTGCCCCTGTGCCCCGATTTTGTGGTGGAGATCCTCTCGCCCACCGATTCTTGGATCCAAACTCAGGCCAAGATGCAAGAATACATGGACAACGGCTGCCGGCTGGGGTGGCTGCTGGATCCCAAGGTCAAGCGGGTGATGATCTACCGACAAGGGCAAGCGCCGGAATTGGTCGAAGATCCGGAAACCTTATCGGGAGAGGACGTGCTGCCGGGCTTCACCTTGCCCATCCGCAAGATCTGGTCCACCTGACATTCTACGGTCGTTTTATAGTCATTTTAGACAGGAATGAAACATTTCTGTTGTATTGTGTATTGGTTCCTAACTCCCCTCTCCCAAAGGAAGAGGGGCTGGGAGTGGTCGCAGAAGCTGCACGGAATGCTTGAGGAGTGTCTCAATCTAGTTTGGAATGACTATAGTCCTCAGATTGGGGTCTTTCGCGCAATTCTGGCGAGACTGGGATCTTGGCCAGGCTGGATAAGGCCCACCGATGCCTTTTGCACCTGCTGGACTTCCTGCAAAAGCTGCAAGTAAAAAGTCCGTCGTTCCCAATCCAGATCTCGGAGCCCACAGCCCGGCTCTCGATGGTGCAGGCAATCGCGAAACTGACAGGCGCCCAAGCGATCCCTTACTTCGGGGAAGCACCGTATCAACTGCAAAGGATGCACCGGCGGGATCCCTTCGCCAGCATTGAATCCCGGCGAATCGGCGATCCAACCGCCTTCCGGCAAAGGAAACAGCTCCACATGGCGGGTGGTGTGCCGACCATGGCCCAAACGTCTGGAGACGGCCTGAGTGGCCAGCCGAACGTCCGGCAGCAGCCGATTGAGCAAGCTGGATTTGCCCACCCCGGAAGGGCCTGTCACCACCGAGATCTGATCTCGACAGCACTGTTGCAACTGGGGGATCCCAGCTTGGGTGTGGGCACTGACCAACAGAGGCTCATATCTCCACCTCTGCAGACGCTCCACCCAAGTTGTCGCCACTTCTGGATCCACGCAGTCGCATTTGTTCAACACCACCTGAACCCGCAGTTGGCTGGCCTCGGCTTGCACCAGCAGACGACTGAGGGCGTTGGGCTCAGGGTCGGGCTCGGCCAGGGCCACCACCACCAGAACTTGGGTCGCGTTGGCAATAGCAGGTCGAGGCAGCTGAGTGCGCCGCGGCAGGATCGCCTCGATCACCCCCCGCTCCGGCCAGAGGTCGGCGGCAGCAGGCGGCAAGCGCACCTCCACCCAGTCCCCCACCATCACCTGCTGACCCATTTTTTTCAGCTTGGCCCGACTGGTACAGAGAATCTCTGCCGGCGTGGGCTTTTCAACCGGAAACCGAGCCGGGATCTCGGGAAAGAGGACAGCCAAACTTGGATCGATACGCACGCGATAAAAGTTGGCCTGCGCTGCGCGCACCCAGCCGGTACAACTGGATCCCGGATCCCCCTTTCCTTCTGGTTTCACCGGGCTCATGCCGACTCAGGCGTGCCACGACGCACCCAGAGAATGTGATGGCCTTCGGGGGCAGCCGCCTGTCCCTCAATCCGATGCCCGGCCATGGCTAGGCTGTTGGGCACCTGCTCCAGGGGTTCTCCTGCATCCAGCCACAGCTCCAGCAGTTCTCCAGGAGCCATGCGCTCCAGGCGCAGCTTCGCCCGCACGTAGTTGAGTGGGCAAGGGATCCCACGCTGGTCAAGGACAAGCTTGACCTCTTCTGACGAAACAGCCTCTGCAGTCATTCTTCCTCACGCTCCCGGTTGCCGGGCATCTGGGCCAGTCCTCGCAACAACCCACCCAAGAAACCGTCCCGCTTGTTGATGCGTTCTCCGTGCAACTCAGCCAAGCGCATGAGCAATTCCCGCTCTTCCGAGCTGATGCGGGTGGGGATCTCCACCACCAGCGTGATTTGGTGGTCGCCCCGAGACATCGGGTTGCCAATGCGAGGTACCCCCTTACCTTCCAGAGTCAGCACTGTACCCGGCTGGGATCCGGCTGGGATGGTCAGCTCCACCTCTTCCTCCAGGCCGGCTTTCGAGTCCACAGTGGGCACAGAGACTTTGGCCCCCAAAATGGCCTGCAAATAGCTCACCCGCACCTCCGAGAGAATGGTCAGGCCATCTCGCTGGAAGTCGGGATCCGGCTCCACAAACAGGTAGACGTAGAGATCCCCAGGGGGGCCACCGCGCCGACCGGCATCGCCTTCTCCGGAAACCCGCAAACGGGTGCCACTGTCTACACCGGCTGGGATGTTGATGCGCAGTTTCTTCGTGGTTTGGGCCAAGCCCTCGCCGTTGCAGTTGTAGCAGGGCTCTTCCAACACCTGACCGCTGCCACCACAGGTGGGACAAACCGAGACCTGGGTAAAGTTGCCAAACGGCGTGCGGGTTGCCCGCCGCACCTGACCACCGCCCCCGCAGGTGGGGCAAGTTTTCACCTCCGTACCGGGCTTAGCCCCGCTGCCTCCACAGACGTTGCAGACTTCCAAGTGGCTGATGCGAATCTGCTTTTCGCCGCCGAAGATGGCTTCCAGAAACTCCAGTTTTAGGTCAAAGCGCAGATCATCGCCCCGTACCGGCCCCTGGCGACTGCGGGCATAGCTGGCTCCTGCCCCTGCAAAGTTGGTGAAAAAGCTCTCGAAAATGTCGGCAAAGCCACCCATCCCCGCAAAATCCTGGAATCCACTTGCTGCCGCAGCAGCTCCACTCAAACCCGCTTCTCCAAAGCGATCGTAGCGAGCTTTTAGCTCATTATCAGAGAGCACCTCATAGGCACGGTTGATCTCCTTGAAGCGCTCCTCGGCGCCTGGCTCCTTATTGACATCCGGGTGGTACTTACGAGCCAACCGTCGATAGGCGCGCTTGATCTCCTCTTTGGAGCTATCGCGGCTAACCCCCAAGATTTCATAGTAGTCGCGAGCCATAGAAGCGCTTCAGAAGAGGTTAAAGATCAAAACATCAGACACACTTGAGATGCAACTTGTCAGGCAGCACAACCGAAGCAGACCTACAAGGCACCGGAGCTGGGGGAGAGCAAGCAGTTGCCTAGAATCCTCAGCGAGCTCCATAGATCTCGCTACCCATCTCCAGCAGGACAGCCCGCAGTTCTTCCATTGCGTTCCGTAAAGTTGCTAAGTCTACGTTATCATTTGCCAGCAATGCCCTCAATGTGCCCGCCACTTGAGCCCCCCGCTGGATTCGAGCTTCGCTGAGGCGATTGCCATGCTCCTGCAGGGTTTTGTCGTAGTTGTAGAGCAGGCTATCTGACTGGTTGCGGGCTTCCACCAACTGCCGCCGGCGTTGATCTTCTTCGGCATAAGCCTCCGCTTCTCGGCGCATCCGCTCGATCTCGCTGCTGCTCAGGCCACCGTTATTGGTGATCTTGACGCTCTGCTCGATCCCCGTCCCCTTTTCTCGGGCTGAGACTTTCAAGATCCCGTTGGCATCGATGTCAAAAGAAACCTCGATCTGGGGCACCCCACGGGGAGCCGGCGGGATCCCGGTCAGTTGAAAGCGGCCCAAGGTCTTGTTGTCTTTGGCCATGGCCCGCTCTCCCTGCAGGACGTGAATCTCCACCACACTCTGGCCATCGGTGGCAGTGGAGAAAATCTGGGTTTTACTGGTGGGAATGGTGGTGTTGCGCTCGATGATGCGGGTGAAGACTCCCCCCAGCGTTTCCACCCCAATCGAGAGAGGGATCACGTCCAGCAGCAGTAGATCTTTCACTTCTCCACCCACCACGCCTGCCTGGATGGCAGCGCCAAGGGCCACCGCCTCGTCCGGGTTGACGGAGCGATCTGGGTTTTTTTTGAAGATTTGCCGAATTTTCTCCTGGACAGCGGGAATACGAGTAGAGCCGCCCACCAGCAGCACGCGGTCGATGTCTGCAGGGGAGAGGCCAGCATCCCGCAGCGCCTGTTCTGTAGGCTCCACGGTGGCCTCCACCAGATCCCGCACCAACTCCTCAAACTTGCCGCGGGTCAGCTCCACTTCCAGGTGCTTGGGCCCCGAATCGTCGGCGGTGATAAAAGGCAGGTTAATGAGCGTAACCTGGGTGCTGGACAGCTCAATTTTGGCCTTCTCAGCAGCCTCCCGCATCCGCTGCAGGGCCATGCGATCCCGCGAGAGGTCGATCCCTTCCGTCTCCAAAAACTGACGGATGAGCCAATCGACAATTCTTTGGTCGAAATCATCCCCCCCCAGGTGGTTGTTGCCGGCAGTCGCTTGCACCTCAAACACGCCGCTGCCCAGTTGCAGCACCGAGACATCGAAGGTGCCGCCACCCAAATCGAAAACCAGAATGCGTAGGTCTTGATCTTGTTTGTCTAGGCCATAGGCCAGGGCGGCTGCTGTCGGCTCGTTGATGATGCGCAGCACCTCCAGCCCCGCAATGGTGCCCGCATCTTTGGTGGCTTGCCGCTGGGCATCGGTAAAATAAGCGGGAACGGTGATCACGGCTTGGGTCACCGGCTCCCCCAGATAGGCCTCCGCATCGGCCTTCAGCTTTTGCAGGATCATGGCGGAGATCTCCTGCGGAGTGTAGGCGCGATCTTGCACCGCCACTTCCACCATGTTGTCTCGACCGGGGATGACTTTGTAGGGAACCCGCCTCCGCTCATCTTCGGTCTCGGCAAAGGTGCGGCCAATGAAGCGTTTGATGCTGAAGATGGTGTTTTCGGCATTGGTAACCGCCTGGCGCTTGGCCAGTTGGCCCACCAAGCGGGTGTTGTTCTTGGCGAAGCCGACAATGCTAGGGGTGGTGCGCCCTCCCTCGGCGTTGGTGATCACAACGGGCTGACCACCTTCCAAAACCGCCACGCAACTGTTGGTGGTTCCCAGGTCAATCCCGATGACTTTACCCATAGCCCCCTCTCCCCGTGCGCCAAGTCTCAACCCAAGAACGCGATTCCACGAATCTTAAAAGCATTCTGCCCAGAATCCCGCAGAAACCTTCAGACGGTGCTTTCGTCTCCGTAGCTTTACTGTAGCGTTTCTGAGACTGCTCTGGCTCTGTTTGTCAAGGTTCAAGTGAGCAAGTTCGGCTAGGAAGGTTGGGGGTTTTGGGGAGAGGCGGGCGTGTTTTCCGGACCAGCTTCGATGGTGGCTTGGGCTGGGGGGGATGGTTCAGAGCTGGGGCTGCCCGCCGAGACGGCCACCATGGCATGACGGATCACCAAGTCCCCCAACTTGTAACCCGGCTGATATTCGACGGCTACCACATCCTCGGGATAGTCTGGGCTGGGCTGACGGGCTATGGCTTCGTGCAGGTTGGGGTCGAAGGGCTGGCCCACCGATTTCATGCGGGAGACGCCCATCTTCTTCAGGCATTCCACCAGCAGGCGGTAGACGCTCTGGTAGCTGTTGTGCAACTCCCGCTCGCGGTCGGTTTCCAGCTTCAGCTGCTGCTGAGCCCGCTCAAAGCTGTCCACAACAGGCAAGATCTCCAGCACAAATTTCTGCCGTTCTTTTTGGCTGAACTCTTCTTTTTCCCGCTGGGTACGCCGCCGGTAGTTTTCAAAATCGGCGTAGAGGCGCAGGTAGGCGTCTTCTTTCTCTTTGAGTTGCTGGCGGACAACTTCCAACTCGTGCTGGAGCTGCTTGAGAGCTTCACCGGGATCTGGAGAAGGCTCAGCTGCGGTTTCTCCGGAGGAGGTACCGGCTTCTGCTTCGCTATCTTCCAAAATCAGCTTCTCCAGCTCTGCCTCTACGTCGATCTCTTCTTCCTGTAGTTCAGGATAGGTATCTTCTGGGGCCATCGGTTGCTTCTCTTCGGCAGTCATGGGCGATGTCGGCAAGTGTTAGCAATGAGCAGTGACTCGGATATCCCCAGTTTGGCAGTTTCAAAACCGCCGCTGCACTCAGCCAAACCAGGCTCTGTGTTGATCGTATTCTACCGGGTTCTCTTTCAGCCAGTTGAAGTCAATATCTTTTCTTTCCTAGCCGACCAGCAGATGTTCCCGTGGCCGGCCCAGGCAATCGGGGAAGTAGATCTTGGCCAAGTCGGGGATTAGGCGCCAGTTGGGGCTGTAGATGGGTTGAATGGGGGAGTGGGTGTGAATATAGTAGACCAGAAAGTCGCGGATGCTATCGGCTGAGATCCACAGGGTTTGGGCTTCTTGGAACATGCTGTAACCGCCGCCGCCGCCGGCTCGGTAGTGGTTAATGGCCAGGCGAAAGGTCTGTGCTGGTTCCACCGGCTGTCCGCGGAATTGTAAGGTCACCAGGCGCTTTCCTACGGGGCGGGTGAGATCGAAGCAGTAGTCGATGCCGTGGTAGAGGTCGAAGGTGTAGCCGCGGGCTTCGGGGGCCACGACGGCAGCAGGATCGGCGGGAAGGTGATTGGGATCCAACTGGCGAAAATAGCCGGCGGTCTGTTCTAGGGCGCGCCGCAGAATATCTCCGGTGATCTCCAAAACGCAGAGGGTGTTGTCGTAGACGGTGAGGCTGTAGGCATCTTGCAGGGAGATGGGGCCTGCCGACAGGCCGGCGCTGCTGCAGATGTTGACCAGGGAGAGCTCTGCCGGGAATCCTGCCTCCCGCACTGCTTGCAATTGGGCCTGGTGGAGCAGCTCTGCCAGAGGGTTGGCCCCCAGACGGGCTGCCAGACCGCCGCTATAGGCAGAACGGGCTTGGCCAATGGGCTGACGGATGTAGCGCAGGGTGGCTTGATGATAGGGCTCTGTCAAGGCCAAGAGTTCGGGATCGGGAGGGATCCCTTCGGCGGAGAGGAGCTGTGCGCTTTTGCTGATGATTTGCCAGCGGCTGCCCTGGCGCTCCAGCTCCAGGGATACCTGGGAGAGGTGGCTGCCCCAATAGCCGGGCTGAACTACCAGAGCTTGGGATCCCCCCAAACCGGCAATGGTCTGGTGGGTATGGCCGGAGAGGATGACGTCAATGCCGTCCAGTTCGGCCAGGGCCAACAGTTCGTTTTCCCCTGCCAGGCTTTTGTTGCTGCACCAGCCGGAGCGATCCGGGTTGTGCCAATGCTCAGGGGTGCGCAGGGGGGGCAATTGGTTGGGGCCGCTGTGCAGGATCAAGATCAAAACATCCACCTGAGGTCGCAGCAGCGATAGGTAGTGGCGGGCGGTCTCCAACAAGGGGGCAAAGCGCAGCCCCGCAATGTAGTCGGGTCGCTCCCAGGTGTCGATGCGGGGGGTGGTCAGCCCTAGCAAGCCAACGCGAACCCCGGCCAATTCCCGGATCAGGTAGGGCTGGAAGAGGGGATCCCCATTCTGGCGGAGGATGTTGGCGCAGAGCACCGGACAGCGGAGATCGCCGATAAAATCCTGGAGAACTTGCAGCCCAAAGTTAAAGTCGTGGTTGCCGGGGGTAAAGGCGTCGTAGCCCAAGGCGTTGAGAGCATGAGCCAAGGGGTGAGGGGAGACACGCTCCACTTGCGCATAGTAGCTGCCTAAAGGGGATCCCTGAATGGTGTCGCCGCTGTCGATGAGCAGGACGGGATCCTCACTGGCTGCTCGCACGCGCTTGATGAGGGTGGCCAGCTTGGCTAAACCGTGCTCCGCAGGGATCCCGGTGAAGTAGTTCCAGGGATGTAGATTGGCATGGAGATCCGAAGTGTGGAGAATTGTTAACCGCATTCTCATATCATAGCCAAAGTCAAAGCCCAACCCAAACTCGTCAGCCCAGCAAGAACAGCACCTGCACACAGCCCACCAAAAAGCCGAGGAGGCCGCCTAAGTTGACGATGGCCTGGAGTTCTTGGCGCACAATCTGCTGGATGGCCTGCTCCAGGTCGGCAGGGGAGGTGGCGTTGACTTTATCGGCAATGACCTGATCCAGGTTCAACACCGGGATCACCTGCATCATCAGGGATTCGAGATCTCGTTCTAGGTAGCGCTCCAAGACCAAAGCCAGGTCGGCGCTGATCTGGTCGATGGAGGTGATCAACGCCTTGGAGTTGCGCAGGCGTCCCAACACCAGGCTGGCCACTTTTTCCCAATCGATGGTCTCCCCCAGCCCTTTGATAACCTCTGGCCCTTGGCTGCGCAGGTAATCTTGGATCCCGTCGCGGAGGGCACGGCGCAACTGACGCACGGCGGAAACCGGCAGGTTTTGCAGCGAGAGGTTCTGCAGGATCTCGGTCAGGCGGCGGGAGGCGTTGATGTCTTTGAGCAGATCTTCCAAGATGGCTTCTGCCCCTTCCGGCTCTTCTAGACAATAGGTGCGCAGGCGCAACAGGGCATTTTTCAGGCCGAACAAGTTGGCCACCACCCAGTAGGAGCCGGTCGCTCGTTCACGAAACTCCTCGTCAAGGGATTCGATGTTGCGATCGGTGAGAAAGTCCACCAAGTTCTGCCGCAACACCTTTGGGGGCAGCGCCTGCTTCAGGATCCACTCCGAGAGCTGCTTAGCCTGCTCGGCACTGAGACGCAGCTCCAGCAACACTTGGTCGAACAGTTGGTTAATGGGCCCTTCCAAAAAGGTTTCTTGGCGGGCCAGCACCTTCACCAGGCGGGGCAACGACTCGTTAAACAGGTCGGCTAAAATGCGCGCCAACACCTGAGCAGTTTGCTGCTGTTGCTCAGGGTTTTGCAGCCGATCCAGGGCTACCCCCAGCAGCCAGCGGATCCCTGCTTGCATGCGCTCGGTTTGCAGCAGCTTACGGGCCAGATTGTGCAGTTCCTCCGGCGTGAGCAGGGATCCCATGATGGTCTTGGCGATCTGCTTGGCCAGACGGGGTTGGTTCTGCGGGATCAAACCGGGGGTGAAGGGGATGCGCCAGCCGAAAACCCGATAGGGGCGGTAGGGCCGGAACAGCATTTTGATGGCAATGTCGTTGGTGAAATAGCCGATCACCAGCCCGGCCAGCGGGGGCACAACGTAGATCCAGAAGGCCATGGAACCAATGGAGGGGGCTCTCTTCTACTCTACCGAGCTGCCCCGAGTCACTTCAGCCAGCCACAGGGCAAAAGAGGGTTGACCAGTTATTGGATGATCAGGCTATCGGTCAGTTCCAGCTCCACCAACGTATTGGGCTGTAGCGTCACCACCCGGTCGATATTGGTACTGCCTGCCGCAGCGCCGGCCAAGCTGCCGGCCAAGATCGGCAAAAAGCCCCATCCCCCCGTGAGAATTCCCAAGGCCAACCCACCTGCTGCCCCATAGCCTGCCCCGCGGGCTACAGTTGTGCCGACATCGGCGTTGCGATCCAACCCGACTGGTAGCGGCGCAGATTGGCCTCTCACCAAGTAGGTGGAAGACCCAATGGTGAGGCGGTTGGCCACAAAGCGGCTGCCGACGACCCGCTCTTGGGGATCGGCGCTCTCCGCCTCCCGGCCAGACAACTTCAGTTCTCGGTAAACCGGCTCAAAAGTGCCCCACACTACACTCCCTGCCGGGATCACCACCTGGCCAAAGCGATCCACCACCGGCTCGGAGACTTCCAGGTGGCCGTTAATGGCCTGGTAGGGCTGGAAAGTGATGGGGCGGTAGACCGTGAGGAGAATACGGGTGCCGGCAGGCAGCTCGCCCCGCGTGGCTCCGGAGAGATCCCCACCTGGGCTGAGGTCGGGCCGACGTTGATAGGAATAGGCCTCGCCTTGGGGGAGTTGTCCACCTGGGGCCGCTTGAACGGGCACCACCGGGATCGGATCCAAGGCCGGAGCTGTGGGATCCAGCGGCATTTGCGGCACCTGAGGTACCGGTGGCAGGGCCGTGGCAGAGCCGGGGGAGGGCGGAGGGCTCAGCAAGGGCAGGGTAGGGACGGGATCCCCCCTGGGGGGCACCGGCTGAGGGGTGAACTCGAACTGCTGAGCAGCAACCGGGGTAACGGCACCGGCTATCAACACCCCCCAAAAGGAACTCCTCTGCAACAAATGCAGGAACGGCTGCAAGGTTGAGCTCATGGATCCCATCCGGTCACAACTGGCAGTAGCTTAACATCCTGACCAGCTCATGCCCACTAGATTTAGTAGGTATTAAGGGATCGGAAGCTCTTAAAACACTATTGAGCCTGTTCGGGGTCTGGATCGAGTTTTCCCTAGGGGCTGGGGGAAGGAGAAGGAGTCGGTCCGCCGGGATCCCCTGGCTGGGGGGCTGGGGATTCTGGCTTAGGAGACTCTGTAGCCTCACTCTCCTGAGCCTCGGGGCTGGACTCCGGCTTGGGTTCTGCAGGAGACCGTCCTTCTGGAGAAGGAGAAGGTGAAGGCTCTCCGCCAGGCTGTGGAGTGGGAGTGGGTGTAGCTTCCGGCGTGGGGGTCGGTGTGGGTGGCGTGGGGGTGAGTGTTGGGGCGGGCGTAGGTGTCGGGGTTGGTGTTGAAGTCAGCGTGGGTGTAGCTTCCGGCGTGGGTGTGGGAGTAGGCGTAGCTACCGGTGTTGGGGTTGGCGTTGGGGTCAGAGCTGGAGTCGGCGTTGGGGTCGGTGTGGGCGTGGCTGTCGGTGTTGGTGTCGGGGTTGGTGCGGGTGTTGGAGTTGGTGTGGGAGTGGGCTGGGCGGCCTGCACCTGGAAAGACCACTGCTGGATGATGGTGTTGCCGCTGGTATCGGCAATTTGGACGGCGATCAAGGTCGGTCGATCGGTGGGCAGCGGCTCGGCTGGGGTGTAGGCGAAGCCGGTGCGGGTGAGCTGGGCTTGGGCGGTGACATCCACATTGTTCACCAGCAAGGTAAAGCTATTCAGGTCAATTCCCTGGTCGTCCTGGAAACGGGCTGAGATGGAGGGGCGAGGGTTGTCTGTTAGGGATCCGTTGGGAGGGGCCAGTTCGCTGATGGTGGGGAAGGTGGTGTCGGTCACCCGCCCGATGGTGATGGTCTTATCCGGCAGCTGCACCAGGGTCACCAGTCCATCCCGCTCCAGGCGGGCAAAAACAGGCGCTTCTGAGGCTCGGTCTTGGCTGCGGAAGGTGTAGCTGCCCTCGTATTGCCCTGGGCGGGTTTCCTGCAGTGGCAGGTTGTAGGCAATGCCGGGGATGGAAAACGATCCCTGCGCCCCTGGGGATCCCAGCAAAAACACGGTAATCGTATCTCCTGGGTTTACGGATCCCAGCTCTTCGCGGGCGAAGAAGGTTCTCACTTCTGGGGCGGCGGGCAGCGTTTCTACCAGAGGCTCAATGGGAATGTCCGGCGTGGCCAGGGGTTCGGGCGTAGGAGTGACCTGGGCAAGGAGCTCGGTACGGATCCCAGGGCCGGGAATGGCAGCCCCCACCGGCGGATCCAAATTGGGCACCCGGCCCACCTTGGCCAGCGCTTGGTAGGTAAGAGCAGCCACTTCCCCCCGCGTGGCCACCGCCTGGGCATTCAATTGGGTGGGGTTGGGGTAGAGCACCAACAGCCCTTCCTGAACCGCTGTCGCGATGGGGGCGCGGGCAAAGTTGGGAACCAA
Source organism: Synechococcus sp. R55.4 (assembly GCF_047461935.1). Taxonomy (NCBI): domain Bacteria; kingdom Bacillati; phylum Cyanobacteriota; class Cyanophyceae; order Synechococcales; family Synechococcaceae; genus Synechococcus; species Synechococcus sp. R55.4. The sequence continues at coordinate 33,898 of NZ_JANSIF010000004.1, forward strand.
ATTGGCATCGCCGAACGCGGATAGGATCGCGTCAATTTGGCCGGCATCTTCGATGAGCCTGCCGTTGGTGGCTGCACGGGTTAGGACGGTGATGGCCTGTGCACGGGTGAGCACATCGTTGGGACGAAAGGTGCCGTCCGGAAAGCCGGAAACAAACCCTGCCGCTGCCGCCGCGCCGATGGAGGGAGCCGCCCAACTGGGAATCGGATCGGCAAAGGAGCGCACAGGAACGTTGGTATCTAGGCCAAAAGCCTTGGTGACAATAACGGCAAATTGGGCACGGGTGATGGATTCATTGGGACGAAAGGTGCCATCCGGGAAGCCACCGATGATCTGTCGTTCATTCAACCCGGCAATGTACTGGGCACCCCAATAGGTGCTGATATCGGACAGTTGGGCCCAAGCGGGATCCCCAAGCCAGGCCAAGCTGCTGCAACTGATCACCAAAGCCGCAGTCTTCCAACCCTGCCAAAGGGAAAGCTTACGCATCGTTCACACCTCAGGTTCTTGGTACAGGATTCAGGTCTCGGATCCCCACTCTTGGCTGGGAGAGGCCATAGAAACTGGCCGGACAGAAGTGTAGGATGAGGATATCCAAACCGCACATCCAGACGAGGAAACCTTCTGAAAAGTTCTGTCTGGCCACCGGTTTCGCCAACCTTTCAGGGGGCAGGATTGGGGTAGCGCTGGTGCACCGCCTCGATCTCCGCCAGGAGCTGCGGGGACAGTTCCACATCCAGGCAACTGAGGTTCTCTTTGAGTTGGGTCAGGCTGGTGGCCCCGATGATGGTGCTGGTGACAAACCAGCGGCTGCGCACAAAGGCCAAAGCCAACTGGGCCGGTGTCAGACCGTGCCGGCGGGCAATTTGCACATAGGCGGCCACCGCTTCTTCCACATTGGGCTTGCGGTACCGCTGGCCAAAGCCTTCAAACAAGGCCAAACGGGATCCCGGCGGCTTCACCCCCCCCAGATATTTGCCCGTCAGCAGCCCAAATCCGAGCGGGCTGTAGGCCAGCAAGCCCACCTGCTCGTGGCGGCAGACTTCCGCCAGGCCCATTTCAAACGTGCGGTTGATGAGGCTGTAGGCATTCTGAATCGAGACCACCTTGGGCAACCCCAGTTGCTCGGCCACGTGGCAGAACTCGCATACTCCCCAAGGGGTTTCGTTGCTCAGGCCGATGTAGCGAATGAGACCCTCTTGCACCAATTCCGCCAGAGCCTGCAACTGCTCGGCAATGGGAACGGTGGGCCGCTCCTGGCTGGGATCGTAGGCAACGCCCCCAAACAGAGGCACATAGCGATCCGGCCAGTGGATCTGGTAGAGGTCGATGTAGTCGGTCTTCAGGCGTTTGAGGCTACCGGCCACCGCCTGCTTGAGGTTGTCGCGGGTAATGGACAGGGATCCGCCGCGAATCCAATGCCAGGGCCGACCAGGGCCGGTGATCTTGGTGGCCAGGATCAGGCGATGCCGCGGTTGGTGTTGCAGCCACTCGCCGATGTAGCGCTCGGTGGATCCCTGGGTTTCCGCCCGCGCCGGCACCGGGTACATCTCGGCAGTATCGATGAAGTTGATCCCGTGCTCCACCGCGTAGTCGAGCTGTTCGAAAGCCTCAGACAAGGTATTCTGCTGCCCAAAGGTCATGGTGCCCAGGCAGATCTCGGAAACTTGCAAAGGGCTGTGGCCAAGCTGGCGGTAGCGCATGGGGAATCTCCATCTAGACAGCGCGCCAGTCCCCATTGTGCCCAAAACCTGTCGGCCTACGGGATCCCCCGCTCTGCCCCCCTCCTACCTCGGTGCGGATCCCAGCAGAGGAACGTACTCGCGGTAGAGCTGACCCAAAATTTCCAGACCAATGCGGGTGCGGTTATCGGGGGGGCGAGCCTCAATGGCCGCCTTGACTTGCAAAATCGTGCCCACCGGATAGGGGGAGCGCAGCTCCTCCCGCTTGCCCAAAAACACATCCGTAAAGTAGTCGATCAGCCGCTTGACTTCTCCCACGTCCTTGCGGGAAATGTCCATATCCAAAACGGTGGTCAACTTGGCCCGCATAGCCTGAAAACTTTGCTGGCCGGTGTTGAGGGCCACCCGCTTGGCCAGGCTATCCACCACAATTTGGGTGATCTTCTCCACATTTTGGGTGACGATTTCTCGGTGGCGGGCGGCAAAGCGCAACTGAACCTCATCCAGAAATCGTTCTCGTTCCAGAATCTGGATGCCCTGTTGCTCCAAATCCACCCCATAGCTTTGCAACTGCTTGTACTGATTCAAAACCCATTGGTTGTAGAAGGAATCCGCCAAAACTCGCCAATAGCCGATGAGGGTGGCCTCGGCAAAGGGAACGCTGACCAAATAAGCTTCGCTGGTGATGTGGCGCAAATGCTCTGTCAGCTTGTCTCGCTCCTTCTCATCCAAGTAGGAGGTGCGCGGCACCCAAACTGCCCCGTACTCGCTTTTCACCTCTCCAGGCAGGGATCCGAAGAGGGTGTCAAAAAACTGATGAATGCTGAAGAGGAGAAACTTTCCCGGATCCTGAAGGCGGTTGAGCAGTTCCTGTTTTTTCTCCTCCTGATATTGGGCCACCAATTGCTGGGCCTCGGCGATCTGGCCGCGGGCCACCTCCACATCTTGCCGCAGCTTTTCAATCTCCTCCGAGCTCACCATCTCAACACCAGTAGGCTCCCGTTCCCCGCTGAAATAGCTGCCCCCCAGCCCGCTGCCCCCAATGCCCACCAGGGGAGCGTCGCTGTCGTTGTCCAGGGTTAGAAGGCGAGCAAGAGCCTGGAGTCGAGCCTGCCGATTGGAGGAGCGCAGGGATCCCAGCTCCACCGGATCCCCACTTTCCCAACCGTCCAACCCACCAATGCGGTAGAGCGTGTAAAAATACTTGCTGAGTAGAAGCGCCAGCAGATGCCTGTTCTTGACCTCGTTGTACTCTAAGTAGGCCCGCAGACACAGTTGGAAAGCGATGTTGGGCAAGCTGCGGCACACCCTCATAATCTGGGTGTAGACCCTCTGCAGGTGAGGCCGAAAGCTGCGTGGGATCGCCTCGGGCCGTAGGCCGCGCAACAAGAACTCCTGCTGGCGCAGATCTTGAGGGGTAAAGTAAAAACTTTCTTGCCAAAGCAGCTCATCCAAGTCACGGGCAAAAATCGGTTTCAAATGGTCGATGATTTGCACCACAACCGACTCGGTGAAGACCGGTATAATCTTTTCGATGTGAAGCTGATCGTAAACGGAGCGCAGCCGCTCGCTGCGGAAGTCTTCGATGGAGATCAGCCCCTTCATGGTTCCGATCCGACCATCGCTCAGCAGGAACTTATAGACCACTTCGGCAGTGGCCCCTGGGGAGAGAACAAGAGTTCCCGTCAAGTCAGGGCAGATTTGCAGGGGGCGTAGCAGGCGGCTGGTTTCACTGACGCTGAAGCAACTCCAAGCTGCCGGGTTTAACACCACCGACGATAGGGAGGCCAACAATTGCTTCTCGTCCAAGTCCTCCAGCCGAATTTCTCCCCTGTGAGCTTCGCTAGGTCCCGGAGGCAAGCTCGCCCGCGAATCCTGAACGGCGGAAGGGGATAAGGATGGGGGAGATGTGCTCATGCGGTAAAGGCTATTGAATCTTAACGTTCACTCTAAGTCGGCGAAGGATGGATGAGTGTGATCTGTATCTCTGTATCCAATGAAAGTCTCTCAAGAAGAATCTGCCCAGAATCTGCCTCGAATTGTCTCCCGCCACCAGTATCTGGAAACGGTTAGCTTTTGGGTAGCGTGCAACCACGGTTTTGAGGATCCACAAATCGATACGCACCTTCAGCTCCGATGGATGAAGCTGTTGAGGCCTTCCCCGTTGTCGTGAACTGCTTGCCGAGCCGGTTTTCCTGCTGCAACCCCTAAGCTAGGATGAGAGGTCTGCCTATCGGTATGGGATATCGGGCTGGAGTTGGGTTTGAATGCGTTTTGACTTTGGGATTGGGGTGCAGCGGTCATGACGACCATTTTGATTGTTGACGACGATCCGACGATTCGGCTGGTGTTGAAGCGATCCCTGGAACGACAGGGCTACACCGTGGAGATGGCCAGCAACGGTTCCGAGGGGCTGGAGCAAGCCCACCTGCTGGTGCCGGGGCTGATCATCTGTGACTGGATGATGCCGGACATGGATGGACTAGAGGTTTGCCGACGCATCAAAGCCGATCCCAAGTTTTCCACGACGTTTTTTATTTTGCTCACCGCCCGCACTGAGGTGGAAGACCGCATCCAGGGCCTGGATGCCGGAGCAGATGAATTTCTAAGCAAACCCATCGACCCCAATGAGTTGCGGGCACGTGTGCGAGCCGGATTACGCTTACACCAGCTCAGCTATGACCTGCAGCAGCAAACGGCCAGGTTACGGGCAGAATTGGCAGAGGCGGCCAGCTATGTGCGTTCCCTCCTGCCGGAGCCGGCCTATTTTCCCGACTGCAAAGTGACCCTCGAGTGGCGCTTTTTACCCTCCCAGGAATTGGGGGGAGATTCGTTTAACTATCATTGGCTGGATGAGGAACACCTGGCCATCTATCTGCTGGATGTGTCGGGGCATGGGGTGGGATCCGCTCTGTTGTCGGTGTCGGTGATGAACCAGTTGCGCACTCAAGGCTTGGCCGATGCCGATCCCCGCCAGCCGGACGCGGTCTTGCGCGCCCTCAACCACTCTTTTCAAATGGGATCCCACCATGAGATGTACTTCACCCTTTGGTATGGGGTTTATCAGCCGGGATCCCGTCTGCTCTCTTTTGCCAGTGCCGGCCACCCACCTGCCCTGCTCATCCAGGGTCAGGATTCGCTCCTGCTGAAGACTGCCAACTTGCCCATTGGCATTTTGCCCGACCTCACTTTTCAAAGGGATCAGGTGCAGATCCCCGAGAACAGCCATCTCTACCTGTTCAGTGATGGAGTTTACGAAGTCATAAACCCGCAGAGAGAACTCTGGGGGCTGGACAATTTGATAGCCCTGCTGAGCAAGGGCGCTGGCAATAGTTTGGATCAGGTGATCCATCAGGCCCAATCCTTTCAGGGGCGGACGGACTTTGAGGATGATTTCTCCCTGCTCCGGATCAGCTTTGGTTAGAGGTGAGTTATGGCTATTGCAAGCTGCTTTGAGGCGATCCCTTGAGGATTCCCGTTTGCGACAGCTCCAGCCCCTTTCCCAAAGGAAGAGAGGAGCCGGGAATCGAGGCGATGCCCAGCGCGACCGGAAATGACCCTCTTGGCTCAAGGGGACTCTGTCCTGCTGTCGCGATCAGCCATCCGGCCCCTGGAGTTGCTCCCACTGAGCGGGGGTAAAGGTGCGCAGGGCCAAAGCATGTAGGCGGCCATCCTGCAGGTAGGCTTTCAGGGCCTCATTCACCAGCCGGTGCTGTTTGATCAGGGGCAAGCCCTGGAATTGTTCCGCCACCACAATGGCCTGGAAATGGTGGCCATCGCCGACCGTGTCTTCCACCTGTACTCTCGCACCGGGCAGGGCGGCCCGTACCAACGCCTCAATTTCTCGTGGATCCATGCGCTGTTGTCCCCGTGGTCTCACTGTGTCCAAGCTCAAGATCCCGCCTCGGATCTCGACCTGCTCATCCATTGTGCTCCGCACCGCTATCGCGTCCACCTTAGACGGTTCTGGGGCAAAACGGGATCCCTTCCGGCCCACTACGGGCAGAGGCCAGGCTGGGATGGCTCAGCACCAAGACCTCGGTGATGGGGCCGCGTTTGTGGCCCTGGGCGTTGATGGCACGGCTGGCGGAGATGGTCTGGATGGGGTAATCCCGGTACAGTTCCCGCACGAAGGGGCAATCGGAATTGGAGAGCAGCACCTGCACGCCTCGGTCGGCCAAGGTTCCAAACACCTCTCGCAGGCGGATCTGTTCCGCTTCGCCGAAGGCAAACCGGCTGTAGGCGGTGAAGCTGCTGCTGGCAGAAAGGGGATGGTAAGGGGGATCCAAATAGACGAAATCTCCGGGTTCGGCCCGTTCTAGCACCTGCCAAAACGGCTGCACTGTGATCTCCACGCCTTGCAAAACTCGTGCCACGGCCCGTAGGTTCTCCGCGTCGCAAATGCGGGGATTACGGTAACGGCCCAAAGGGACATTGAACTCTCCCCGCGAGTTTTCCCGGTAGAGGCCATTAAAACAGGTCTTGTTCAGATACAGCAGGCGGGCAGCCCGTTGCGCCGGATCTTCAAATCGAGCCGCGCGGATGGTGTAGTAATAATCCCGGCTGTGGTGGGCTTGGTGGTGGCTGAGCAGGGCGATAAGCTCCTCCACGTGATCCCGCACGCAGCGATACACATTCACCAGCTCAGGGTTGATATCCGACAAAACAAAGTGTCGAGAACCCGATGGGATCCCTTGGGCCAGATGAAAAAAGACCGCTCCACCCCCCAAAAAGGGCTCGTGATAGGTGTTCCAGGTGCGAGGGAAAAAGGGTTCGTATTGGCTCAGCAGTTGTCCTTTCCCCCCTGCCCATTTCAGGAAGGGACGCGCTTTAATGGCTGGTGCTGCCGGAGTGGGTTCGCAGGAGTCGGGCGCAGGATCTTCCCGCCGCAGGGCATGCCTACGTCCAAGAGAACAAGGGTGGGTCAGCGATCCGGATCCTCTTCCAGCAGCTTTTCTAGCGTCTCGATCCAATGCTCCAGCTCCTCCAGCGCCTGCAACACTCCCTCTGGGTCGCTCAGATCCGCCTGCAGCATCTGGGTGGTTTCTGCCAAAGTCAGGGATCCGGGCGGGCTGGCCAACCAACGAAGGTAGTGGGGCAGAAAGTTGCGCGGAGAATCATGATAGCGGCGGTGACAGGCCAAGGCCACCAGGCTGGCAAGGCTGGCCTGATAGGCACTGAAGGGGCGGAGAAACAGCTCCGGCATCCCCACCCAGTAGAACTGGTGTTCCGGCAACAGTTCCACCGCATCTCCGCACAGCTCCTGACACAGCTTCAACCACTCTTCGCTCACCCAGGAGGAGTAGGTTACACCGTTTTCCCATTCGGGGATCCCCGACCGATAGAGGAGCAGCTCCAGCCGACCGATCAAACCCTGGTAAAACACCGCCTGCAACTGGGCTTCCAGATGATGTATCAACAGGGCCTGGGCCAACTTGAGGCTGCCGGAGCGTTCCCGCCAGCGGTGCGGAACAGCTTGCCCCTCCGGGTCGTAAAGAGCGGGCCTGCCCACGCGGGGGGATCCCACTGCCAATGCAACCAGGTGATCCAGGAGTATCTGCTGCAAAAAGATGGTGTGGGCCTGCACTCCCCACGTTCGCGCTGGAGGTAGAGAGCACCACGGCTGAGTAGCCCCTTGCATCTCCTCTAGATCCAGCCAAACTTGGGGATCCTCAGGCCGGAGCCGCCGGCTGAGGGTGGCAAGGGTCTTCAACAAGAGCTCGCTCCCGCCGGATCCCGTTTCTCCTGGTCTAGACGAGGACTCTGTTTCGCTGACGCGAGTGGGCTTGTCTGCCTCGGTTGCGATAGCGCCGACTTCCAGCAGCCAGGGTTTGGCCTGGGCAGCACACTCAGGGCAAAAGTCCTGCAAAGCAGCCCAGATTAGAGAGGTGGCCTCAGCAGGGGTCAGGGGTGGAACGGGATCCCGCCAGGGCGCACGCAAGTCGCAGATGCGAATGGAACGCCCCATGTTTCGGCTTTTGAGGCGGTAATAGCGCTGGAACAGATCCAACCGATCGCGGATCCCTTCCAGGAGGTTCTCCAAAAAAGTTTGAGTCAGGCCGTGGCGGGCCAGATACAGGTCGGCAGCAGAGTCATAGCCCCGCCATTGGGCCTCCCACAGGTGGTCGCGGATCAGGGTGCTGAGGATAAACCCACCCAGATCTGCATGGGCCTCCAGGTGTTGGCCCAGCCGCTGATAGGCAGCCCAACGGATTTCGGCGCTGGCGTGGGTTGGTAAGCTCTGTTCGCGCCAGTGGGACGGAGTTCCTAGCTGGACAAGGGTGTGATCTGGGAGCGCGGCAGGCGAGTTCAGGGTCACTTGCCACAACTGCCGCCAAGCCAACCTTCCTGTTAAGTACTGTTGGTGGAGCAGGCGCTCCAGAGGCTCAAGCTGTTGGTGACTCTGCTGTTCGTGCCAGGGGGACGGAGTCCTTTGAAGAAGGCGACACAGGAATTGGCGAAAGGGTTGCAGCTCAGGCTCGACGTGGGCATCGACTAGGCGTTCGTGCCAGCGGTGCAGTTCCCGACAGGGTGCCGTAGGCATAGCACCATCCTGACCCTCGTGGGGAACACCTTCCTCCGGGCCACCAGCAGCAACGGCAGGCAGGGATTGCAACTCCAGGAGGAAAAACAGCAGTTGGCTTTGTAAGGCGATGATCCGCTCCAGCCTCTGCCAAGCTGCCTCTGCCGAGTCGGCAGTTGGGATCCCTTGCATCCTTTGCGTCAGCTCGGCCAACTCCTGCAGTGCCACCGCCAGCTCCGGCGGGCTGAGTTGCGCCACCTGCCCCCGGTAGCGTTGGGCAAACTGCTGCACCTGCTTCCCAAGATCGTCCAGATTGTCGAACTCAGGGCTGCGCAAGGACTCCGTCTCGCTAACGTGATTAGAGCCCGTTGGCAGAAGCGTCGCGTAGCGATAAGGAAGACCAAAAGAAGGTTCAGAAGCAGGAAAGACCACCGGGATCAGCCTCCTGTCGCGTCAGCGTTGCGGTTCCCGCCAAGGTGCCGTAGGCATAGCAACAAAGATGGGGGTTGCCCCTCTGCAGAAGGACACACCTGCTTTTCTCCCCCACCAAAGCGCGAATGGTGTTGAGAAAATCTGGATTGGAGGTGTGGGCCTTGACCAGAGTGGCCTGGATCCCTGCTGTACACACCTCTGAGCCCCTATCTTGGGCAGAAAACACCATGACCGGCGTGCTGCTCACCGTTCGCGTCAGCAGGCCGGAGACCTTATGCAGCAGTGGCAACAGATCTGAACCCAAGCCATCTGGCCAGTTCAGATCCAGGATCACCAGTTGAAAGGTCTGGGTTTGCAAGGGCTGGCGCGCCTCCTCCACGGTGGGGGCAGGGAAAACCTGAGCCATATCCTGCAAGATCTGAGCCACCACCTCAAGATATTGGGATCCTCCTCCGCCCGCTTGCGTTTGTGGATATCTTGAACCCTCGAATAAGTTGACGCAGGCAGCCTTCCCAATCCTTGCCAGACGCCTATCCCCCCCAGCACATAGAACAGCTTTGGCTCGGAGAGGGATCCCGCCAATCCATGCGTAATTTCCACGCGATCCTATCCTATCCTTATCGAAGACAGCAGGGAGCACTTTGGGCGGGAAGGCTTCTCAACGTTCACGGAAGCGTCGCGTAGCAATTTGTAACATTCTCCTCTTGGAAATGCAGCTAAGGGGGAGGGGGGATGCGTCGGCCAAAACTTCTGCCAGGATGAGTTGAGATCTTTACTTATCTTTGGCGGAGGCGCTCTCTTTGTTTGCCCAAGTCACGGCTGCCGCTCTGCTGGGACTCAAGGCCGTGCGGGTCACGGTGGAGGTGGATGTGGGCGGTGGCTTGCCCCAGATCACCTTGGTGGGACTGCCCGATGCCGCCGTTCAGGAAGCCAAAGAGCGGGTGCGGGCGGCGATCAAGAACTCCGGCTTTGCCCTGCCACAACGGCGGATCACTGTCAATTTGGCCCCTGCCGATCTGCGCAAAGAAGGCCCCAGCTTCGATCTGCCCATCGCCATTGGGATCCTGGCGGCCTCAGGGGTGATTGAGCGGGAAGCTCTGGCCAACACCCTGATGGTGGGGGAATTGGCCCTAGACGGCGCCCTGCGCCCGGTGGCCGGGGTTCTGCCCATTGCCGCCAGTGCTGCTGAGATGGGGATCCGCCGCCTGGTGGTGCCCCAGGAAAATGGGCCGGAAGGAGCAGTGGTGCAAGGGATCCAAGTGTATGGGTTGCCTTCCTTGGCGGCGGTGGTGAACTGGCTGCAGCACCCGAACGGGGTTAAGCCGATCCAGATCCAACCGCAACAGATGGTGTCGGCCAATTGGGAATCCCCTCTGGACTTGGCGGACGTAAAAGGACAAGAACACGCCCGGCGGGCCTTGGAGATAGCGGCGGCAGGTGGGCACAACTTGTTGCTGGTGGGCAGCCCTGGGGCGGGCAAAACCATGTTGGCCCGGCGACTGCCCGGCATTTTGCCCCAGTTGCAGTGGGAAGAGATGTTGGAGATCACCCGCATCTACTCGGCAGCCGGCCTGTTGCGGCAAAATCTCCACCTGGGTGGACAAACCGCCTTGATCACCCAGCGGCCCTTTCGCGCGCCTCATCACTCGGCTTCGGCAGTGGCCTTGGTAGGTGGGGGATCCTACCCCAAACCCGGCGAGATCTCGCTGGCCCACCATGGCATCCTCTACCTGGATGAGCTGACGGAGTTCCGGCGGGAGGTGTTAGAGGTGCTGCGCCAACCCCTGGAAGACGGCAAGGTTACCATCTCCCGCGCCCGCGTTTCCCTGGAGTTTCCCGCCCAAACCACCCTGGTGGCCTCCACCAACCCCTGTCCCTGCGGCTTTTACGGGGATCCGGTTCACCCCTGCACCTGCACGCCGCAACAGCGGGAGCGCTACTGGTCCAAACTTTCGGGGCCCCTGTTGGATCGGATTGACTTGCAGGTGCGGGTGAGTCGCCTCAAGCCGGAAGAAATTGTTCGCGCCCAGAGCGGCGAGCCCTCCCAAGCGGTGCGGCAACGGGTGGAACAAGCCCGGCAACGGCAACGGCAGCGCTTCCAACAGGAGCCCGGGATCCACTGCAACGCTCAGATGCAATCCCGCCACCTGCGGCAGTGGTGCTCCCTTTCGGATCCCTGTCGCAAGCTCTTGGAAAGCGCCATCCAAAAGTTGGCCCTGTCTGCGCGGGGGAGCGACCGCATCCTCAAGGTGGCCCGCACCATCGCCGATCTCGAGGGCGCGGAGGCCATTGCCCCCACCCACATTGCCGAAGCGATTCAATACCGCAGCCTGGATCGCGCTCGGCTGTAAAGCCCAAGCGCTCGGCGCCGCTGACGCGACCACCCCCAGCCCCCCTCCCAGATAGGGTTTCCCTCACTGCCAGAGCTCCGGCCTGCCCTACGGGATCCCATCCCCTGTTTTGCTGGGAAAAAGCTGCCCCCCTTGCACCTGAAGGATTTGGGCGGCCTTGAGCCAGCTGGCGTCGAAGGATCCCAGATGGGTGGTGGTAACCAAGGTTTGCACGCGCTCCTGAATGGCTTCCAAGAGCTGGTTTTGCCGCTGCAGATCCAGCTCGGCCAGCACATCGTCCAAGAGCAGCAAGGGCGGATCCCTGACCACCTGCTCGATCAGCTCCAGCTCCGCCAATTTCAGAGCCAAAACCAGAGTGCGCTGCTGGCCTTGGGATCCATAGGCGCGGGCGGCAACTCCGTTAATGCACAGCTCCACTTCATCCCGATGGGGGCCCACCAGAGAGCTGCCCAGGGAGTGTTCGGCGGCGGCTTTGGCGCGGATCTCGGCCAAAAACTGGGCTTGGATCACTTCGGGGCTGGCCTGGGGATCCGGCAGGGGCACTTGGGGTCGATAGGTAAGGGTCAGGGTTTCCCGTCCACCGCTAATGACCCGGTGCCAGTGAGCAGCCAAAGGCTCCAGCCGTTGCAGCAGCCGGGCGCGGCGGCGCATAATTCGGCTACCGGTGGTGGCCAGTTGGGCATCCCAGAAGGCCATCTGCGAGAACTGAACGCCAGCAGCCGCTTGCGTTAGCGGGACAGAGTCCTTGGGATCCTGCTTCAAAAGGGCGTTGCGCTGCCTGAGGATCTGGCGATATTGCTCCACCAGGCCGAGATAAACCGGCTCCAGTTGCAGCAACACCCCGTCCAACCAATGGCGCCGCGTCTCCGGAGCGCCCCGCACCAGCTCCAGATCCAGGCTGGAGAACACCACGGCATTCACCTGTCCCAAAAAGTCCGCCTGGCGGCGCAGCACCTGCCCGTCCACCTTCAGGGATCGCCTGCCGCTGCTGCGCAGCTCCATCACCAGCTCGTGGGCCACCCCCAGCCGTTCAACCGTGGCGGCAATCTGGGCTTGTCGCTCCTCTTGGTATACCAGCTCCCGATCCCGAGCGGCCCGCCGCGAGCGTAAGGTGGCCAACAGCTCCACCGCTTCCAGCAGGTTGGTCTTACCCTGGGCGTTCTCCCCCACCAGGATGGTTTTGGGCGCGTCAAAGGTGATCTCTTGATCCCGGTAGTTGCGAAAGTGGCGCAGGTGCAGAGAACGCAGGTACACTAAGGGCAGATGTAAAGACGCGATCAATATCTAACCAAGAACAGCCCCCGCTTTGGGGGCTTTCACTTTGACCCAACTGCAGCAGGGGCAAGAGAAGGTAGAGGGGTTAACCCCGAAGACTCAGCCAGCAGGGATCCCTTCTATCCCCAGTTCCGGTTAGGCCAGATCAGCGCCTGGTCAGGGTAGTCATCCCCCCGAGGCGCTCAGCCGCCAACAGGTGTAGGGCAGCGCGGGCGGAGTAGCGGGCAGCTTTGCTACGGCTGTAGTCGGCGAAGGTGTAGCTGCTGGGATCCGTACTTACGTCGCCCAACAGGTTCTGCACTTGATTCTGCAGGTCAGAGACGCTGCCGGAGTTGATGTTGGCGAAGGCCATCTCCGCTTGCAGCCGGCTGAGGTACTCCTGAGCCCGGAAAGGGGCCTCGAAGAAGGAACGGCCAGGGCGGCCCATGAAACCCAGCTCCGCCTCATAGAGAACTTTGGCTGCTTTGGCTAAGTTTTCCGCTGCTTTGGCCTGCTCGCGGGCGGCGAAGAAGTTCCCCGCCTCAAGTGAGGCTTGGGCGTTGGTGAAGCTCTCCTGGCCGTGTTCCAAAAGGCGGGCAGCCTCTGGGGAAGACCCCCGCTGAGAGAGGAAGCTGGCTTCGGCCAGGTGTCGCTGCGCCTTAGCCAGATCGCGGCTGGCTCGCTCAAGATCCCGCGGGCGCTGCCAAGTTGGCTGTACCTGAAGGGGAGCTGTGGCTTCAGGAGCAGAGCGTCTGCCCCGCTGGGCTTGCGCCGGGGATCCCAGCACCAGGGGGGTGAGCAGAGCCAAAATCGGCAGAGAACAACCCAGAGCGCGAGCAAAAGAGGAACGAATCGTCATTGGTCATAGACTCCAATCGACAGGACAAGCCGGTTTGGGTTATCGCGGCTCATCTTGAGAATGGCGGAGAAAAATGACGTGAAGATGACAAGGGCAGCTCTACCGTAAATATCGATCCCTCTCCCACTTGGCTGGCCACTCGCAGGGATCCCCGATGGGCGGTGACGATCTGCTGGGCCAAGGCCAGGCCCAGACCGAACCCACCCGTATGGCGAGCACGGGTTTCATCCACCCGGTAAAACCGCTCAAACAGATGGGGCAGATGCTCGGGGGGAATGCCAATGCCTGTATCCTTGACGTGGAGGTAAGCGCGCTGGCGCTGGCTTTCCAGGCTCACCTGCACTGTGCCGCCTGCAGGGGTGTACTGCAGGGCATTGCGCAGTAGGTTCTCGATGGCCTGCCGCAGCAGGGCAGCGTTCCCCCGCACAAGCCAACCCCCAGAAAGATCCGTCTCAGGCAGGTGGCATTGCCAGTGAAGGCCAAGGGCCTCAGCTTGGGGGCGGTATTGCTCGCTCAGCTCCTGCAACAGCGCTCGCAAATTCAGAAGCGGCAGATCCTCCAGGGGCAGGGATCCCTGCTGGCGGGCCAACTGCAGCAAGGTATCGATCAGCACGCTGAGGCGGCGGGCACCGCTCACCACCTTTTCCAGGCGAGGTTGAGCTTGTTCCGGGGCCAGCAGAGCCATTTGAGCATTGCTCATCAGGGCGGCCAGGGGGGCGCGCAACTCGTGGGAAGCATCGGCAGTGAAGCGTTGCAACTGCTCGTAGGAGCGACGAATCGGCTGCATCGCCAGCCCCCCCAAGATCCAGCCGGCCCCGCCGATCAACGCCAGCGTCAGCGGGATCCCGATCCCCAACCCCCAGCGCAAGCGACCCAGGGTAAGTTGCAGCGGTTCCAGGGGCACCGCCAGTTGCAAGTAGCCCAGTAGCTTTTCCTCCTGCTGCACCGGCAGCGTGATCTGGCGCAACAGTAAGCCGCTCTCTCCTTCCACCGTTTGGAAACCCAGTTGGAGATGGTGAGGCGGGCCATCCAAGTCAAACAGCTCCAGAGGAGGCCGGGATCCCGTGTACTGGCGCAGGGATCCCAAGCTTTCCCTTCCGGTGCCGGGAGCAGGATCGAACCAGCGCACATAGGCCAAGTGATGGTCGAGGGGTTGGGTTTTCCCCCCCAAAAAGGGCACCTCGTTCAACACCAACCGCCACTGCCCCTGGCGCAGCTCGTACTTAATGGCTGCCGCCATGATCCCGGCCTGAACCTGCAGCTCCTCGTCAAAAGCCTGCAACTGGTTCTCCACTTCCAAGCGGTAGAAGACGGCGGCAAACACCAGCAGGATCCCCCCCATGACCCCGGCAAAGCTGCGGGCCAAGCGACGGCGGCTGTGGTGAAACACCAGGGATCCCGTCCCTCTTGTCGCAGCCTTCTGCCCCAGGTGCGGCTGAAGGGGGTGTGCCAGGGAAACCCAGTTCCAGCCCAGCCATGGGAGAGAATGCTTGTGTTCAGCTCTTTTCACCTCCATCGCCACCCCCTAGAAACTGCTTTCATGGGTTCTCTTCTGGAGAGGCTATGCGCAGCCGGTACCCCTGGCCATACACCGATTCCAGCCAATCTTGGGCCTCCACCTCTTTTAACCGTAGCCGCAACCGCCGCACCAACGCAGCCACGGCATTGCTCTCCGGCTCACAGCCCCATTCCCACACCGCCTGCTCGATCTGGCCCCGACTGAGCACCTGGTTGGGATGGCGCATCAGGTATTCCATCAATTGAAACTCCTTGCCCGAAAGCTGTACCTGCCTCCCCTGCCGCTCTAGGGTCAGGCTGGCCAAGTGCAAGTGCAGGGATCCCAGGCTGAGGCTGTCTCCTTGCCATTGGGGGGAACGGCGTCCCAAAGCCCGCACCCGTGCCAGCAGCTCCACCAGATCCACCGGCTTGACCAAATAGTCGTCCGCCCCCGCATCCAACCCCTGCACCACATCCGATGTTGCGTCTTTGGCAGTTAACATCAGCACCGGCGCACATCCCCCCGATTGGCGGTATTGCCGACAGAGCTGGATCCCGCTTGGCCCCGGCAGCATCCAATCCAAAATCAGGAGATCATAGGCTTTCTCCTCCATCAGCCAGGCAGCCATCTCCCCTTCCTTGGCACAGTCAACCACGTGGCCGCACTTGGACAGGGCAGCCTGTAAAGGCTCCAACTGTTCCGGGTCGTCCTCCACCAGCAAAATTCGCATCGTCCTGTGCGCCGTTGACCAAGACGGCCAGTTCCCACTGCCCAGGCTAGGATGGATCACGGAAATAGCCCTCTGCAAGGGAGAGAACAACGGTGGGGTGGCCCAAAATCCATCGGTGGCAAGATCTAGGGTTTGATTTTTGGCTGGTGCTGCCCTTGGCAGGGCTTCTTTTTGTGGCGGGGGGAGAGTGGGTGACGGGCCAAGCGCTGAGCCGTCCTCGCCGGCTAGAGCAACCTTTGGCGATTCGCAGCCAGCAACAAGCCACCTTGGCTCTGGATATTCTTTCCATTCAGGCGGAGATCCGCCGCTCCCGTGGCTACACCAAGGTGGAGGTGACTACCACCAATCCCCACCTGCGCAAGCTGGAATTTGAATTTCCACAACTGGATCCAGACCAGGTGTCGGCTCAGATTGCCCAAGAGCTTGGCCTTGCTCCCGAGCAAGTGCAGCGCCTGACCCGCTATAGCTTGGACTAGAGAGACACTCCAAGTCCGTTCAAAAAATGCGGGCTAACTGCTCGCAGGCAACTCTAATTTTCTCCAAGCTACCGGGATTGACCAAGCCGTAGTAGTCAAATCCATAAACTTTCCCAGTTTGGACGGCTTGCAACCGATTCCAAAAGGGGCGGGAACGGAAAAACGCCAAGGGATCCGCCGCCTCCGGGTTGACCACCAGCAGAACTTCTGGGTTGGCTTCCAGGATGCGCTCTGCCGAAAGGGTGACGTAGCCCCGAAAAGGCCCTTGGCTTTGCAAGGTAGCGGTGAGATTGTCCGCGCCAAAGCGTTCCAGCAGATCCCCGGCCCAGCTTTGCCGGTTGGGAGAAAGAATCGGCTGGGTGCCCACCAAGAGCAAGGTTTTGGGTCGAACGCGGGGCAGTTCCTGGGGCAAAAGGGATCCGTACTGCCGCAGCAAGGGATCGGGATCCGCCCCCAAAGCAGCAGCCAGGGTGGCAATCGTCTCTTCCAAAGCAGCCCAACTGTCCACGCGGGTGAGGTAGGTGGGGATCCCCAGCTCCTGCAGCCGTTCTGCCAGAGCCTCGTGAAAGCCACTGGCCCCCACCACCCAGTCCGGTTGTAGGGCCACAAGCTGCTCCAGGTTGGGTTGGTTGCCCAGCCCCAGGCGGGTCAAGCCTTGGAAGCGGGGATCCTCCTCCAACAAACGACCGGCAGGGATCCCCACCAACCTATCGGGGGCCAAGCGATAGAGGATATCGGCAGTCAAGGTGGTGAGGCTGGCTACCCGACGAAAAGGACTCTGTCTCGCTGACAGGAGTGGCTCCTGAGGGATCCGACCTTGGGCTTGGGCCAAACGCCCCATTCCCCAGGCCCCCACGCTGGCCAGACCAAAGGCGAACAGTTGACGGCGAGAAAGACGAGACAGCATGGACAATCTCCAAAACAATTCCCAAACAGCAATCAATTGAGGGTGAACTGGATGGGCACCACCACCCAAGACTCGATGGGGGCGTTGTTTCTCAAGGCCGGGCTGAATTCCCACCGCTGCACCGCCTCCTGCGCTGCCCTATCCAGGGCGGGAAACCCACTGGAAGAGGCGATCTCCACCTGCTGCACCTGCCCCTGGGCATTGACCTTGGCCCGCAGCAGCACCTGCCCCTGTTGGCCGAGACGGCGAGCTTGAGGAGGGTAGGGGGGCGGAGGATTGCGACCGGGGATCGGGCGGGCCAGGATGTCCGGCTGGGGGTTGGCAGCCACTGTCGGTGGGGAGGAACTGGGGGTGGCAGGTGTTGGGGCAGAGGAATGGGGTTGGGCTGCACCTATACCGCCAGGTGTCCCAGTTTCAGGATCCCTTGGCCCCAATCTGCTCTCGCTGCCGGGGGAAGGCGGAGCGGCGGCAGTCTTTACGCTGGAACGGATCCCTTGGATCAAGGGGGTAAAGCGGGGCAGAGGGGTGCTTGAGGTAACCGGGGCGGAGGTGAGTGGAGTCGCTGTAGAGGTGGGGGTAACCGCCGGAGTTGGGGTGGGCTGTTGTGGCGGAGGAGTGGGTTGCGGGGTGGCTGTCGGTAATGGGGTCAGTGGAGGAGTAGGGGTGGGTTCTGGCTTTGCCGTGGGAATGGGTGTAGGGGTCGGTGGAGGCGTAGGGGTCGGAGTTTGCAGGGCCAGCAAAGATTCAGCCTCCGGGATGGCTGGCATCTCGATCTCTTGGGGCACAGGCTCCGGTGGGGATAGATCGTCTGCAGGGGGCGATTCCGGGGCCGGGCCGGGCGGCTCTGCTGTTGGCTCTGGTGGGAGAGATTCTATGGATTCTGAATCCGGTTCGAGCAACTGTGGCTCGGGATCCTCCAGCAAAAGCGTGACTGGGATCCGGAGTTCTGCGTCTGATAAAGGCCGGGATCCCCACCAAGCCAGCCCCAGCAGCGCCATCAGGTGCAAGAGGAGGGAAATCAACCCCTCCCGGCGCAGCGGTCGGGGATCCCTGGCTCGCAGGTGGAGGACGGTCCCCGGCGGATCTTCCCCCTCCTGGCAAGCTGTCCAGAGGGCAGCCCAGCTATAGCCGGCCACCCAAGCCTCTTGCAGCAGCTCCTCGGCACACTCCAGCCAGCCGCTCTCTCTTGCGCCAGCCCAAAGCCACAACGCCAACCAAGCCAGCCCCGCCTCCCAGGCCATGCCCGCCTGCTGCCAATACCACCCCTGCAGTCGCCACAAAAGCTGGGGACAGGACTTCCGAAGAAGAGAGAGGGATCCCTTGGGGGTGCGGGCAGGTGGCTCGGCAAGCATCGGTTAGAGCAGGATCCAGAGTAAACACGGCCTCAGGTCTTGGCCCCTAAAACCGGGTGGAAAAACTGAGCGCAGCATGCCGTCCCGGCTGGGCCCGCCGTTCCACTTCAGGGCCGACAAAGAGAGAGCGGGTTTCGGAGTAGAGAAAATACTTTTCATCAAAGAGATTGAACACCCCGAAATTCAATTGCCAGTTGTCGTCCAGGTTGTAGTAGCCCAGCAGATCCACCACGGTGTAGCCCTTGGGCACAAACGGAATTTGAGGTGGAGCGTTGGGGTTCGGTTGCACTACCTCCCGTTGCGGGTCGCGGGGATCCGCCACCAGCGTGGCCACCAACCTGGCTCCCCAGATCTGGCTGGGATCGTCGTAGTGCAGTCCCAGTACTGCCGTCAGTGGCTCAATGGAAAGGAGGGGTTTGTTTTCGGTGAGGTTATCCCCCACCGCCCAGGCAAAGCTGCCATTGAGGCTCCAGCCGGTCAAATCGGGGCTGAAGAAGTACTGCCCGGTGGCTTCTACACCATAGATGCGGGCCCGACTGACGTTCTGGCTCTGAAAGAGAGTCACCGGTGGAGGTGGCGGGCTCCCTGGCGGGCCGGGGGGTGAAGGCTCGGATCCCACCTCCCGGAAAGCCTCGATAAAGTCGTTGTAGGTGTTGTAGTAGGCGGCCAAGCTAAAGCTGGCCTGGGGGTAGATCCCCCGCAACCCCACTTCAAAGCCTTGGCTGGTTTCCGGTCGCAAGTTGGGATTGGAAAGGGTGCGGTAGCGGAAGAAGGGGCTGACCAGGTTGGTGAAGCCGCTGTTGATTTCGTTGTACTGAGGGGCCCGAAAACCGGTGTTGTACTGGGCCGTAAAGGTGAGGTTGGGATTAATCCTCCACACCAGGCCCACCTTGGGAGAAATGGCATCGGCAAACAGGCTGGCGGCTTCTGCCCCACTTTTCAAGAAGGCTTCGTCAGGGCTGGGGGTGAGGCGGTAGGTGTCGTAGCGGATGCCGGGGATGAGGGTAAAGTTGCCGCCCCCAAAGTCGATCTCATCTTGCAAATACAGCCCAAAGCGCACGGTATCGGAGTCGGGAAAATCTTTGGTGGGAAAAGTGTCCGGGGGGATGTTTTGGGTGACTGCCCCGGTCAGCAGGTTGGTTTGGAAGCGGTTGCGGGGACGTTCGTTGCGGGTGGTGGAGATCTCCATTCCATACACCAAGCGGTGGGAGAGATCCCCGGTTTGGAAGCGGCTCTGGGCCTGTACGCTGGCTCCCAGAATGTTGCTGACCAGCTCGTTGAAGGTATCCCGACGCACAGGCACGGGCCGATCTTGTACCGTGAGGGTGCGTTCTTCCACGCTGGGCTCCTGGGTGCGGGCCGGCTGGTAGTAGATCTGGACGGTGGCCAGCTCAAAAGCGGGGGTATCGGGGTTGGCGTAGCGATATTCCAAGCTGAGGCGGCTGCGCTCGGTCTCAATGGTCTCCCTGAAAAAGCGGATGCCGGGATCCAGGTTGCGGGGCGAAAAGGTGGTGGTGGTGCGGTTGTTGAAGTATTCCGCCGTCAGGGTGAGGCTGTCAAAGGGACTGAAGCGATAGACCAGCTTGGCCAGAACATTGTCTCCCTCCACCGTCTGCCGATCCTTGAAACTGGGATCCGCCTGGATATCCGGCTCTCTGGCGTCGCGGCGAGTGTAGATGAGCAGGGCCTCTAAGTTATCCTGCCGACCCGCCAAGCTGAGGGTGTTGACGTACCCTTGGTTTTTGCTGTCGTACTGGCTGGACAGGCCCACATGGCTGTCCCGTTCCCCCAGCAAATCGGCTGGATCCAGGGTGGTGTAGGTCACCACACCCCCCAGCGCATCGCTGCCGTAGAGGGTGGAGGCGGGGCCGCGGATAATTTCTACAGTTTTCAAGGCCTCCAGCTCAAAGGTATCCCGGCCAATGGTGAAGGGGCCGAAGGAAAATCGCTCCGGCTGGCGGATCCCATCCACCTGGATCAACACCCGGTTGGCGTCGAGGCCGCGGATGTTGAAGTCCTGCAGGCCGTAGCGAACGCTGCGCCGCACGCTCACCCCCGGCTCGTAGCGCACCAGATCCTGAATGTTTTGAACCAGCTCCCGCCGCAACCGCTCCCGGTCGATGACGGTAATGCTGGCGGGCGAGTCGGCCAAGGTGCGCTCGGTGCGAGTACCGGTTACGGTGACCTGTTGCAGGTTAAAGATCGGCGTGCCTTCCTGCTGGAGAGCCCGAAGTTCGGCCTGTAGCCGCTCCACCTCTGCCTGATCCCCCCGCCGGCGAGCAGCCTCTATTTGCGCCTCCAGCTCCCTAATCTGCTCTGGCAGGGTGGTCGGTGCAGGGGTGGCCTGGGCCAACAGCGGCGGAGTTGTCGAATCAGGGATCCGGGCATTGGGCTGAGCCTGGGACAGGGATCCCCAGCCCACTCCCAAACTCAACCCCAAACTCACCACCCGCCACCAACGACCGTTCACGCGCATAACCTCTCATGCTCCTCGAAATCCACAACAGGAAAAACTCATTGCAAAACCGGACAAACCCTCCCTCAGCACCCTGACACCGGCAGGGAGAGGAGCCTTGCTGCCGACGGGGCTGTGCTGCGCAGGGGGCAAAGCTGTGGCCCTACCGGAGTCGAGATCCACTCCACCTCCAGGCCAAACACCTGTCGCACCCGGCTGGGGGTCAACACCGCCAAGGGAGACCCCAGGGCCTGCATCTGGCCGGATCCCAGCAAGGCAATCTGCTCGCTGTAGCGAATGGCCAAATTCAGGTCGTGCAGCACCGTAACTACCGTCAGGCCCTGCTCCTGCTTCAGCCGTTGCAACAGCTCCAGCAGCTCCAGTTGGTGGCGCAGATCCAAAAAGGTGGTGGGCTCATCCAACAGCAACACCTGCGGCTCCTGCACCAAAGCCAGCGCCAGAAAAGCCCGTTGCCGCTCTCCCCCCGAGAGGGTTTCCACCCGCCGCAGCGCCAGGGATCCCAGTCCTGCTTGCTCCAGAGCCCACTCCACCCGCTGCCGATCCGCCGGCGTCAACTGCCACGCCCACCAGGGCTGGTGGGGAGAACGCCCCAGACTGACCAATTGCCGCACCGTCAGCCCTGCCGGGATCCTCGGCTGCTGCGGCAAAAGAGCCAACTGCCGGGCCACCTGCTTTGGAGTGAGTTGAGTGTGCAGATCCCGACCGTCCAGGTACACGCGCCCAGCTTGGGGAATCAGAACCCGACTCAACAGTCGCAGCACCGTCGATTTGCCGGAACCATTGGGGCCGACAATGCTCAGCCATTCCCCCTTTTGCACGCTGAAGCTCACCTGTTGCACCACCGTCCGGGATCCGTAGCCCCCGCTCAAATCCTCGACCTGCAGGATGGGCTCTCTCATCGCCCTGCCCCCTGCTGCCACAGCAGCCAGCCGAAAAAGGGAGCCCCCATCACAGCGGTGACAATCCCCACCGGCAGCTCTATCGGGCCCAAACGGCTCAGGATATCGGCACCGCTCAGCAGGGTCGCCCCCGCCAAGGCAGAAAGGGGCAACAGCCAGCGGTAATCGGATCCCACCCCCTGCCGCACCATGTGGGGCACCACCAAACCGACAAAGCCGATCACCCCCCCCACACTGACGGCGGTTGCCGCCAGCCAAGCCGCCACCAGACCAATCACCACCCGCGTCCGCGCCAGAGGGATCCCCAAGCTCACCGCCATCTCTTCCCCCAAGCTCAGCAGGTTTAAAGCCCGCGCCTGCCCCCATCCCAATCCCAAGCCGACCAGGATATACGCCCCGGCCACCTGCACCTCTGGCCAGCCCCGCCCGCTCAAGCTGCCGATCAACCAGGTGAGAGCCACCTGCACCCGGTCATCTGCCATCAACAACAAGGTGGAGCTAATGGCCCCAAACAGGGCGCTGACGGCCACCCCCGCCAAGATCAGCCGCTCCACCGCCAGTCCCAAGGGAGTACGCGCCAACCCGTACACCAACACGGTAGTCAGCACCCCGCCCACCCAAGCGGCCAGGGGCACCCAAGCCGTCCACTCTCCCAAGGTGAGCAACCCCACCGCCGCCAGGCCCGCCCCCGCCGAAATGCCCAGCAGGTAGGGATCCGCCAGCCCATTGCCCAGCATCCCCTGCAACAGGGCCCCTGCCATCCCCAGAGCCGCCCCCAGCAACTGGGCCAAGAGCGCCCGCGGCAGCCGCAACTGCCAAACAATCGTCTGCCGAATGGGATCCCCCTGCCCCCACAGGGCTTGCCAGAGTTCTGGGAAAGTCATGGGAACGGATCCCAAAGCAATCGAGACCAAAAGTACTAGGAAAATGAAACTCAATAGCAAACAGGTCAAACCGATTGGCGAGAGCAGCCGCTTTCTTTGCCCCCAGCCTCTGCCCCCCTCAACCTCTGTATACGGACACTCGCGATCGACCAGCACCGGGAAAACCTCTCGAGCTTTGCCCAGGAAGAGAGCCTTCTGAGGCCAAGAAACCCCCTCCGCCCGCAAGGGCGGGATGGAAAACTCAGCCAAGTTGGCCAGGCCTCCCTCCCGAGCTTTATTGAAAGTCAAACTCAACAAAACGTAGTCGCTAGAATAGCAAGGCTTCTTGGATGTTGCAAGTCAGTTTCAATAGCTTGTGCCTAAATTTCTCCCTCTTGCGCTTCAGGGCTTTTGGACAAGACCGGGCAGCGCCTCTGCCCAGCCATTCAGACTTACCTCAGGGGGGATCCAACTACCCTGAGCGAGGTCATGGCAACCAACCGCGAAATGGGAATCAGGGGAGAAGGGCTGGGGAAACGTCTCAAACTTCATCTAGACCTGGATCTAGAATGGCCCAAGCTGGTCGGCCCGAGTTGGCTAGACTCCGAACCTTCAGCCCATTGCTTGCCCACGTTTTGATGCCATGAGTTCTTCCGCCGAGCCTACTTGGGATGCCTTAGAGGTAGATCCCGCCCTGCTCACCCCCATGATGCAGCACTATGTGGAGCTGAAGCGGCAGTATCCCCACGCCATCTTGCTCTACCGCCTGGGGGATTTCTACGAGATGTTCTTCCAGGACGCCCAGCGGGTGTCGCGGGAGCTGGAGCTGGTGCTCACCGGGCGGGAAGCAGGGGCCATAGGGCGGGTGCCCATGTGCGGGATCCCTTACCACGCCTTTGACCGCTATGCCGCCCAGTTGGTGGCCAAAGGCTATGCCCTGGCCGTCTGCGACCAGATGGAGCCGGCAGATCAGGCCAAGGGCTTGGTGCGGCGGGAAGTGACGCGGGTGATCACCCCTGGCACCGTCCTCGAAGAGGAGCTGCTGCAGGCGCGGCAAAACAACTACCTGGCAGCCGTCGTGCGGCTCAAAGGATCGAAGCAGGCTCCCTGCCGCTGGGGCCTAGCCTATGCGGATATCTCCACCGGCGAGTTCTGGGTGTGTCAGAGCGAGGGGCAAGAGCAACTGGAGCAGGAACTGGCCCGGCTGCAGCCGGCAGAGGTTTTGCTGCCCACCGAGGAGGGGCTGGGACTAGGCCTCATCCGTCCAGGGGATCCCCAGAAGCCCCTGGGTCTCCCCAACCAATACGCCTATACCCTGCGCCCAGCCGAACCTTTTGAACTGGCGGTGGCGCGGGAGAACCTCATGCAGACCTACGGCCTGCGCTCTCTGGAAGGATTGGGCTGTGAGGGATTGCCTCTGGCGGTGCGAGCAGCGGGAGGGCTTTTGCACTACTTAGAAGAAACCCATTCGCCTCAGCGGTGCGTAGCACCAAAGACCCTGCTGCAGCCTTCTCCCCAGGGAGGCCACCCGCTCCTGCGTCCCCCTCGCACCTATCAGTTGACGGATTACCTCATCTTGGATGCCCAAACCCGGCGTAACTTGGAGCTCACCCAGACCATCCGAGAGGGGGCTTTTGTGGGATCCCTGCTCTGGGTGCTGGATCACAGCCGTACAGCGATGGGGGGGCGCACTTTGCGGCGCTGGTTGCTGCAGCCTTTGCGGGATTCGGAGCAAATCCGCCTTCGCCAAGACACCATCCAAGAGCTTTTGGAAAACCCTTCTCTGCGGGCCCGCCTGGGATCCCTTCTGGACTCTCTGTACGACCTGGAGCGATTGGCCAACCGCGTCGGATCGGGCACCGCCAACCCGCGCGAGATGGTGGCCTTGGGATCCTCCTTGGGCAAACTGCCCCAGTTGGCCGAGCTGGTGGGGGAAGCCAAGACTCCCCTCTTGCAAAGCCTACAGCAGGTGGATCCCGCCCTGGTGGATCTGGGCCGCCGCATTGAGCACACCCTCTTGCCCTCGCCCCCGCCCATCCTTACCGAAGGGGGTCTGATCCGGCCCGGGGTGGATCCGGAGCTGGACAGGCTGCGGCAACAGGTGGAGCAAGACCGCCAGTGGATTGCCCAGCTGGAGAAAAGTGAGCGCGACCGCACCGGCATCCCCACCCTCAAAGTGGGCTTCAACAAGGCCTTCGGCTATTACCTCAGCATCAGCCGCGCCAAGGCCCACCAAGTCCCCAAAGAGTACATCCGCAAGCAAACCCTGACCAACGAAGAGCGGTTCATTACCCCCGAGCTCAAAGAAAAAGAGGCCCGCATCCTCACAGCCCAAACCGACATCAACCAGCGGGAATACGAGCTGTTTGTGCAGTTGCGCCAAGAGGCGGGATCCCGGGCCGAAGCCATCCGCCAAGTGGCCCAGACCCTGGCTGCCGTCGATGCTCTGTTTGGCCTGGCGGAAGTGGCCGTGCAGCAGGGATACACCCGTCCCGTAATCACCGAAGACCGCCGGCTCATGATCGAGGAGGGTCGCCACCCGGTGGTGGAAAAATCCCTGCCCCAGGGCCTCTTCGTGCCCAATTCGGTGCAACTGGGATCCCCCCACGGCCCCGATTTGATCGTCCTCACCGGCCCCAACATGTCCGGCAAGTCCACTTACCTGCGGCAAATTGGGCTCATCCAAATCCTGGCCCAGATGGGCAGCTTTGTCCCCGCGCGGCGGGCAGAGTTGGGCCTCTGCGACCGCGTATTTACCCGCATTGGCGCTGTGGACGATCTGGCTACCGGCCAGTCCACCTTCATGGTGGAAATGAACGAGACCGCCAACATCCTCAACCACGCCGGCGAGCGCTCCTTGGTGCTGCTGGACGAGATTGGCCGCGGCACTGCTACCTTTGATGGCCTCTCCATTGCCTGGGCGGTGGCAGAGTACCTGGCTACCCAAGTGCGGGCCCGTACGCTCTTCGCCACCCACTACCACGAGCTCAACCAACTGGAGACCTTGCTGCCCAACGTGGCCAACTTTCAGGTGGTGGTCAAGGAATTGCAAGATCGCATCATCTTCTTGCACCAGGTACAGCCTGGGGGGGCAGATCGCTCCTATGGCATCGAGGTGGGACGCATGGCTGGCCTGCCGCAGCCGGTGATCGAGCGGGCCAAACAGGTGCTGGCCCTAGTGGAAAAACACAGCCGCATCGGCCTGGGCCTGCGCAACCAAGGAAAAAGCCAACCTGCCCAGAAGAACTGCAAAAAAGAGCCCGCTCCCAATCGCAGCCCCGATTCCGCCGTTGGGGATCAACTGTCTTTGATCCCAGCACCTCTCTCTCCCGATTGGCCTTAGACTCCCCTACCCCTAATCCAGATCCCGTTCTTGCAACCCCAGGGCTGCAGCCAGCCCATCCAGCTCATCCCGATGCCCCTCCACCCACAGGTGGGATCCAGAAGCCGTTGGCGTTCGTTCCCAGGACGAGAGCGGGACAGAGTCCTCGTCGGCTTCCTGCAGTTTCAGGCGGATTTGTTCCGGGCGTTGGTTGCGCTGCCGGTAGTACCAACCCGCCCAAGGAGAAGCCAGCACCACCATCCAGGGCCAAGCTCCCCACCCCGGCTCAAGGGTCTGCAGCACCAAGGCCAAACAGGCCAGTCCCGTCCCCGCCAGCCCCGTCAAAAAAAGGGCCAGCCCCACGCTAGCCTGACCCTGCCCTGCAAAGGTGGCGATCCCCTCGGCATCGGCGGACTGGAGACGATAGCCACGCCTTTCCAAGTGCTCCCGTAGAGCGGATCCCATTTCTTCCAGGCTGCGACTGCTAAAGTAGAGGCGACTCTCCACGCGATCCTTGCCCGCAGCTCGCAGAAAAAAGAATAGACCGATGGCCAATAGAGTCGTCAACGCCAAGGTTGAAACCTTTTCCCCCGTCAGCGGGGCTATGGCCAACCCAAGTGCCTGAGCAGAGCCCAGTCCGCCCAGAGGAAGGGGGTTGACCTGTTCGGGGAGTCTGGCTCCCCCACAGCTGGGTGGGATAGGTGAATGGGAACAGTTCATCGAATAGAATCGAATAGATTGGAATAGGCAAAGCAATTTACACGCTACCTTTGAAGTTTAGACCCTCTAGGATGGATGGGTTACTTCCCCCAAGGACGAGCTGCTGGGTTCACCCTGAGGGCAATACGCTTTTTCGCAGTGGCGGTGACGGTTGAACTGGGGGGATCCTACGCTGGCTCTCATGTCTCTGGGCTGAGAAATGCAACTATAATTAAGTTATGATAAGGGGCTCACGCTCTCCATGTGACCCCTCCGCTGATACTTCAGCCTTTCCCTATGGGGCATGGGCAGGAGGTCGGGTTGAGGAAGAGGTCAATGTATGATTTCCTCTGACTGCTGTAAGGCGTTGAGCAGGCGCGAAGTTACCGTTGGGGAACACTTAAGCTTAACTTGCTCCACATCACTGACCATTCCTCTCTCAGCCCACTAAACTGCTACCTCTGTCGCTACATCAGCAACACCCTACATGTCTAACTACGAACCTGAACTCAACGACATTTTGTTGGATGGCCCCGCCGATCTCCTCGATGCTGCCGAAGAAGCAGAGGTGGATCTGGCCGATGGCGAGTTTCTGGAAGAGGAGCCAACCCGCCGCTCCACCGATCTGGTGCGCCTCTATTTACAGGAGATTGGTCGTGTTCCTCTTTTGGGGCGCGATGAAGAGGTGGCCCTGGCCCAAAAAGTCCAAGACTACATGAAGCTCTTGGATTTGCGCCTGCGCCTGCAGAAAGAGTTGGGACGGGATCCCACTCTTGCGGAATGGGTGGCCAAGGCCAACCAGTACCCCGAGTGGGCGCAACTGACCCCTGAAAAGCTGCAGCAGATTCAGCGGATTGGCAAGCGTGCCAAAGAACACATGATCAAGGCCAACCTGCGCCTGGTGGTGTCGGTGGCGAAAAAGTACCAAAACCGCGGCTTGGAGCTGCTGGATCTGATCCAAGAGGGTACGCTGGGCCTAGAGCGGGCGGTGGAAAAGTTCGACCCGAAAAAGGGATACCGCTTCAGCACCTACGCCTACTGGTGGATCCGGCAGGGCATTACCCGCGCCATTGCCACCCAAAGCCGCACCATCCGCCTGCCCGTTCACATCACCGAGAAGCTGAACAAGATCAAAAAAGCGCAGCGCAAGCTCTCCCAGGAAAAGGGCCGTACTCCCACCATCGAAGACATCGCCTCCGAGTTGGAGATGACGCCGCCTCAAGTACGCGAGCTGTTGGTACGGGTGCCCCGCTCGGTTTCTCTGGAAACCAAGGTGGGCAAAGACAAGGACACCGAACTGGGGGATTTGCTGGAAACTGACGACATTTCTCCAGAAGAGACCATGATGCGGGAAGCCCTGCATCGCGATCTGCAGCAGTTGCTCTCGGATCTCACCAGCCGCGAGCGGGATGTGATCCGCATGCGTTTCGGCTTGGGGGATGGGCGCACCTATTCGCTGGCGGAAATCGGTCGCGCCTTGGATCTGTCGCGAGAGCGGGTGCGGCAAATTGAGGCCAAAGCCCTGCAGAAGCTGCGTCAGCCGAAGCGGCGCAACCGCGTGCGAGATTACCTGGAAGCCATCAGCTAGTTCCGGCTTGCCAACTTGCTCCCCCGGCGTCCTACCCGTTTCCGCAGTCGGGCTGCTGCCCACTCCACTTCTGGGATCCGCAGGTAGAGAGCTCCGGCGGCGAACAAGCTTAGACCTAAACCCGCGGCCAGCCCGGCCCAAATGATGGCGGTGAGCAGGGGAGACCCCACAATCTCGTAGGAGCGCAGTTGGGTCCACAGCCAATGGCTGAGTCCCCCGGCCAGGACGGTGCTCCCCAGCAATGGCAGTAGGGCTTGTCCCATCTCCCGCCAAGGGATCCCTGGCAGGCGCTGGTGGAGGCGGATCCCCAGTCCGATCACGGCTATCAGGTTGACGCCGGCGGTGGCCAGGGCAATGCCCGGCGCTCCAAAAGCCTGCAAAAATAGGAAGTCCAGAAGGGCATTCAGGCCAATGGCCATGCTGCTGATGCGCAGAGGCGTAGCCCCATCCTCCAGGGCATAGAAGATCCGCACCAGCACATCCCGCAGCAGGTAACCGGTCATCCCCAGACCATAGGCCATGAGTAGGGCTGCCACCTCTTGTGTCACCTCCGGCGTAAAGCGCCCCCGCTGGTAGGCCACTTGGACAATGGGCTCGGCCAAAGCCACCAACAGCATCGACAGGGGCAGGGTCACAATTGCCGTAAGCATCAGCCCTTGGCGGATACGCTGGCGCAGCTCCGGCCAACGGGATCCATCCCCTGCCAACTGGGAATAGAGAGGCATCAAGGGCACCAGCACCATGTTGGAGAGGATCCCCAGCGGCGTTTGTACCAGAAGCTGGGCATATCCCAAGTTGCCGATGGTGCGATCCCCAGGTACGAAAGAGGCAAAAAACAGATCCACATAAACATTGATGTGGATCATCCCGGAGGAGATCACCGCCGGCAACATCAGCAAGCCCACCGCCCGTACCTGCGGGGATCCCCACTCAAAGCGCAGGCGCGGTCGCCCCAGCCCTAACCGCATCTGGAGCGGAACTTGGGCCAACCATTGGGCAATGGCCCCGATGAGCACGCCCCAGGCCAGCAAAGTTGGGATCCCCGTCCATCCCAGCGTGACCAGGATCCCGATCACCGCCAAGCTGGAGATCAGCGGGCTAAGGGCAGGCAAGGCGTAGTGTTCGGCGGCATTTAGCGCCCCAAAGCCGATGCCAATCCACCCCGAGAGCAAGGCCAAAGGGGCCATGATCCGCAGTTGCGCAGCGGCCAGAGCATGGACTTCGGGGCTGGCTCCCGGCGCATTCAGGCGCACCACCCAGTCCGCTCCCCACCAAAGGCCCAAGCTGACCAGCAGGAGCAGGCAGCCTACCAAGGTGGAAATGGATTCCAGCCAGGCAGCCGCATCCTCCCTGTCCCGATCCCGCTGCTTTTTGAGGACACTGACGATGGCGCTGTGAAAAGGGCCGTTGATCCCTCCCAGCAGAATCAACAGAAAACCGGGCAGGATGTAGGCTACCCCGAAGGCGCTGTACTCCGGCCCCGAGCCATACACTGCTGCAATCAAAGCTTGGCGAATAAAGCCTATGCCCTTACTGAGCAAGGTCGCCCCGGCCACCAAGCCCGCCACCGACATCAACGAACGGGATGGCCCTGCTGAAGGAGATCCCCCAGGGATCTCTTCCTGAGTGGCAGACTCCTCCATTACCTTGTGTCCTGCACCCCAACCACTGCCTCAACAACAAACTGATCCCGGATCCCTCTTTGAATCCCAGGAGCCGCTTCCCATTATCGGGAATATCGAACATTCCGAGCAATTGCTGGACATTAGCCGCATCCGTTGGACAGGCCAACAGTTGCCGTTCCTGTGCCAGGTGCTGCAACAAATGCTCATCCCCCCGGTCGCGTCAGCGGGACGGCGTCCTTTGGGTTTCCTCGACCAAGGTCATGAAGTGCTTTCGAGAGGAAACTTGAGGGGATCCCTTGCACCTCAGGGATCCTTGCTGTTGCCCTTGCTCCAAAACTGAGGGCGGCACCTCGATACGGGAAAGCAAAAGACTGAGGCAGTGCTACAGCCACGGAGCCCAACCCTGGTGCCGAGCGGACAGATTCTGACGGCTTTGAATCGCTGCAGAGGGATGCACAAACTCATGGGCAATGCCTTGATAGGTCAGTTGCAAAGGACTCCGTCCCGCTAATGTGAACAGCAAGGGCCCAGAAGCACCACCGCTCACAGCAGCTCGTCGATCAGCCGCAGCACCTGCTGCAGCTCAGCACCGGGGATCCTTTGATGTTGTTCCAGGTTGATCTCCACCAACTGTTTGAGGGCAAGAAGCTTAAGGTTGACCTCCACCGCCGCCGCCGCAATGGCTTGTGCTGCCGGCAAATAGCCACTGGCCCCCAAATCCAAAAGGGCAGCCCGCCGCAGATGGATGTTGTCGTGATCCAACACCGACAGCAGGCGCTGAGCAAAAGTCGGATCCCCAGTGAGACGATAGCAGGCCCGTGCCGCCGCACATTGCAAACGGATGGAAGTGTGCTCTAGGTAGGGACAGATTGGCTCCAGAGCAGCGGTCACTTGCAGTTGTCCAAGAGCCTCGACAATGGCTTCTAGGGCGGCTTGGGCTTCCGTCTGCAGTCCTTGCTCCACAAAGCGCAGCCCTTCTAGCAAAGCGGATCCCAGCTTTTCCACTTCGTCGGGATCCCTATGGAGGTTGTTGGCAAGGGCAATCTCAACCAGCGCCTGGGCAGCCGCTGCCACCACTTGGCCATCGGAGCAAGACAAAGCCGCCTTCAGGGGAGGGATCCCGGCGAGGGATCCCAGTTTACCCAAAGCACGAGCAGCATTGCGCCGCAGCGGATATCCCCCTTGAGCGGTGCGATCCGTTTCATCGGCCAGGGCCTCGATCAGGGCCGGGATCCCTTCGACGATGCGCATGCGTCCCAGCCACCAAGCGGCATAGTAGCGTTCCCCCGGATCCCCGTGGCGCAGCTTGGCGATTTGTCCAGCCGGGGTGAGATCCACCGATGGATCGGGATCCAGAGGAACAGCAGTGGTCATGGAATCGACAACGGAGAAGACACCGAGAAGGGATCAAGCGCTGCGGACACTGACGATCTTGGCGCCCGATTTGAGCAACCGCTGCATTGTTGCCGACAGTTGATCGGCAGAGACGAAAATCTGCTGGTTGGATTTGCGCACTCGGCTGGAAGTGGCCAGCGCCGAAGGCGGATTCAGCAGCCGGGTCACTTCCACACAGAACATGCGATCCGACTGGCCCGTTGGCGGCCCCAGGTGTTTGGAAATGGGGCTGGGCGGCAGCAGCCCCCGCACCCCAATGCGGCGAATGGCCGGGGTAAACCCGGTGGCCAAAGGCATCATCAAACGGGGTCTGGGCCCTTGGGAGCGATCGTTGTTGGCGTAGCCCCCGTAGAGAGCGAAGAGATTGGTAAAGTCGCGGGTGGAATGAGCCTTGCGGTATTCAAACCCACGCGGGTAGGGGACGATGTTGTCTCCAAAAGCTTCTAGGTATTCTGGGCTGTCGATGTAGGAATCGATCTCCGCGCTGTGGCCGCCAGATTGGTAGATGTCCAAATGGCGGGCGATGTCTTTGGGGCTGGTGGGAGCGCGTCCCAGCAGATGCTTGAAATTGAGCTCGATGGCCCGGGTTTGCGAGTTGGGGTAGAAAAACCGCTTTTTGTAGGCTTCGGACTTGGCGATCAATCGCACAAACTCCCGCACCGTCAGGCTGCCCTGGCGCAGCAGCGATTCCGCACTGGCTAGCTCCTTCCTATCGGCCCCAAACAAATGGTCGTTGCCCAGCACCTGACGGTAGATGGCCCGCAGCACCGCATTGAGCTGATCCTGGCTGGCGTTGGGGCGCAACTCCAGTGGGGTGGTCTCCGTAATGCCCCGGATCCCCATCCGGCTTGCCGCTGTAATTGCACTCATGCTAATTCCCCCGATTGAACTGAATGGACACAGATTGAGAACAAGCTTGCGTTTAGGGTCATTTCGATTCAAGCTAGGACATTGCACCCACACCTAAAGTGTTGGTTGCGTCGTCGCGTCGGCGTTGCGGAGCAATAATGCAGGGGGCCAAAAGGCTTTTCAAGGACTCCGTCCCGCTGGCGCGATCAATAGCCCAGGCGTCTCACCCTAGCCTGAAACGACTGTAGAAATCGAAAACTAAAATTAGAAATCAAAAATCGGCAGCCCCAAGCTGCAGAAGAGCAACAGTGGCGCCTTCCTATTGGGGAGACTGATCCGCAAACCCACGTGGTCAAACGTATCTCTCCGCAACGTAGCAGGCTCACCACCGTTGCCCTCAACAACCTTCCCTCGCCATCCCCCCTGGTTTATGGGATGAGCCAACTGGCTAGCCGGCGTCGCCCTTTTAGAGGGATCCCAAGCTCCAGAACTTAGCTGAGCGCGTTGATGGCGTAGTCGATGTAGGTGTTGGCTTCGGTGGCCGCTTGCCCGGTCAGGCCGTGGTTGGCTTTGATGTAGCGCAGGGCTTCGATGAACCAACTGGGGGAGAGCTCAAAAGCGGCGTTGATTTCGCGGATCCCGGCCAACTGATACTCGTCCAGAGGACCGGTGCCACCGGCTACCAAGCAGTAGGTGATGTAGCGCAGGTAGTGGCGCACGTCACGGGCGCACTTGTCCTTGCCAGCTTGGGTGTGGCACTGCCCACCGGGTTGGGTGGTGTAGGGGAACTTGGCGTAAACGGCTTCGGTGGCACCGCGCACCAGCTCGTCGGCACGGCTGCTCAGAACTCGGGCGGCTTCCATGCTGGCGGCAGCCCGCTGAAAACGGCCATTGATGGCCTGCAATTCGCTGTTGCTCAGGTAGCGCCCTTGGCTATCGGCAGTGGCGATGGCGTCAACAATTGGGGTTTGCATGATTCAAAACGCTCCTTTACTTAACTCAAGCTCAATGCAAAGAACAAAGCAAAAGATTCAAAGTCTCAACTGCAAAATCGCTGCAAAAAAAGTTGCTTTTCTAGGGATCCCCTGCTAGCCTGAGTTGCCTCAGATTTGAGAGAGGGTCTTCACAACTGGATCCGGACACAACAGAAACTTCAGTCCACAAGGGATCAAACCACAGCGGCAGCAGCGCGATCGAAGTAGGATTCGATTTCGGCAATCAGAGCGCTGCAGTCACCCCGGGTGATGCCGTTGGGGTCGTTTACCACAGCCACTGCAGCCTTTTTCATCTTTTGGATACCGTTGGCCACCGAGCTACCGGGGGTGCCCAAGGCTTGATAGGTTTCCCGCAGGCCGTTCAGGCAGCGCTCGTTCAGCACACTGGCATCTCCGGCTGCCACGGCGTAGGTGATGTAGCGGAGAATAATGTCCATGTCCCGCATACAGGCAGCCACATTGCGGCTGGGGTAGGCAGGCCCACCGGGAGCGTTCAAATTGGGCTCCTCGGCAAACAACTGACGGATGGCATCGGTCACGATCTTGGAGGCATTGCTGGTGAGGCGGTTCACAGCATCCAAACGCTTGTTCCCCTCGGCAATTACCTGCTGGAGAGCGGCAAACTCGTTCTCTCCCAAAAAAGCGCCTTTGGAGTCAGCTTGGGCAACAACTTTGCCAAATACATCGTTCATGGTTTTGAATCTCCCTAGCGAAAGTAAAAGAGGTTATGAATCCACATTCCCTGCAGCGGACAAGAGAGCACCTGCCGGCCAGGAATGCAACACCGCTTGGATCCCCAGTGCCGAGAGGTGCTGTTTAACTCACAGAACCGCCGACGGGATCGAAGCCGATAGAACCAAGATGAGCAAGCGAAGCTCGCCCCCAGAGCCAGGCCACCATCTACGGGATCGGACTTGGACAAGAAGCCTCAGCCGCTGCTGGCAACCTCAACTGGCAGACGAGAAGAAGCTGGCTCGCCTTGTTTCCAGTCTTTTTCTACCGCGAAGGCAAGAAGCGATGAAATCAAAAAATGTAAATCGGCTTTACCTCGCGCAAAAGGTCTTAGATCGGTTTCCAACCTGCTTCCCATCTCGGATCCCAGGCTGTTCTCCCTGTCCTTCGCGGGAGTAGTTTTTTACAAAAGAGAATGTTTCTTTGCCTAGCTTTACAACATGAACAAAGATGTCAGCCCCGATCGCGGCTTTGCAGCTTGCAAGGGATCCATTTTCAGTATCGGAGCGAACATTCTCATAAAGGATACATAATTTAACACTTGCTGCAATCCTCGGTCGGGCCTGAGGTTGGGGCAAAATCTGAGAAGGTTCCCCTTGCTCTCCGGAGATTTTCGGTACATACCTTTACAGAATTCTCGATGCCCGCTTATGTCTATTGAGTCGGATCGCACTCCTTCCCCGGAGCTGCTGCAGATGGCGCGCTGGTTGGCAGGAGACTTCAGCAACCAAGAGCAAGCCTGGGAAAATCCACCGTTTTTCGCCCAGATCCGGGTGGCCTATCGCCCCTTGCCGGCCCACGTTTTGGGCGGGATCGGCTTTTATGTGGAGCAAGCCTACAGTGGCCATTTGGAAGATCCCTATCGGCAGGCGGTGGTGGAATTGACTCAGGCAAGCGCTGGGATCGTGATTCGCAACTACCGCCCTCTGGAGCCGCAGCGGTGGCGGGGCTGTGCTCGGGAAAGGGCAGACCAACTGAGTCAACTGCAGGCTGCCGACCTAGCCTATCTAGAGGGGTGTGATGTGCAGGTGAAGAGGCAGGGATCCCTCTTTGTCGGCGCGACGGAGCCGGGGTGCCGGTGTTGCGTGGTGCGCAACGGCCAAACCACTTATCTGCAGACCACCTTGCACCTGAGCGAGAGCGAGTTTTGCAGCCATGACCGAGGGATGGATCCCATCACCCACCAGCAGGTTTGGGGAGCCCTGGCAGGCGCTTTTCGCTTCCAAAAAGTGGTCGATTGGCAGGCGGAGCTAATGCTGTAGGCTGCAGCCCATCCAGCCCCACAACTCCACAGTTGACAGCGCTATTGCGCACTCTCCCTCAGCCAGCTTTGTGTACACTGTCCTTGGCCGGGATCCAAATCCCCCAGGTTTGAGCGTGCTGTTTACCGGTTGCAACCGGGCTAGGCTCCTTTTAATTCAGTGTGGGTATTCAATGCAGGCGAGGTCGGGCCCAAAGGATGAGCCACGGTCTGGGTGGGCTTGGCACAGCCCTTGGGGAATGGTGATCGCCCTGGTTGGGATCTTGACCTTGCTGCTGCTCGGTGCCGGCTGTTCTGGCCAGGGGGAATCTGCAGCTTCCCCCCCTGCGTTGATCCCTCTCCCACCTCAACCGGGAACCGAGTCGATTCCCATGCCGGTGCGTACCCTGGGCAACAGCCGCTTCAAGCTCCTGGGCCTGACAGTGGGGGTGGCCGGGAGCGGAGCTGAGGTGTTACTGGATACCGGCTCGGCAGGTTTGCGCATCATAGCGACAGCAGCAGGTCGCTTTGGCCTGGAGCGGACGGGGATCCCTTCCACTGTGACGTTCGGAGATGGCACGCAATTTATCGGGGTGTTGGCCCGCGCCCCCTTCAGCATAGGCGGGATCCCCAGTCGGGAGCCGGTAACGATTCAGTTGATCGACCGGATCACCTGTGTGGACGCCCTGGTGGCCAGTTGTTCAGAGAACTTGTTTGGAGAAGGGCGGCCCTTCGCCGGGATCCTAGGCACGTCCTTGGATGAGCGCAGCCCCAACCGCGAGCTGTTTAGCCCGCTCACCCGTCTTCCGGGCAATTTCCGCTCTGGGTACATTATTCAAACGGGGGGCTTCAACTCCACCCAGGGCCTGTTCACGGTTGGCCTAACGGCGGCCAACACCGCCGGCTTCAATTTCCGGCAGTTTCCCCAGGTGGGAAGCTTTCCCGATGGCACACCCATCTGGCGGGATGAGGCTTTGCAAGTGGCCTACAGCATTAGCAACACTTCCATTCAAAATGCCCTCAGCCCCACCGTTTTTGACAGTGGTTCTTCCGACATTTTTCTCAATGTCAGGCTGTTGGGGGCAGCTCCTTTCTCCACCTCGACCTTGCCCCCCGGCGCTGAATGGCGAGCTGTGCTGGAGGGGGCTTTTGACTACCGCATTCGGGTTGGCTTTCCCATTACGCCCAGCCGGGATCGGATTTTTGTTAACGGCAACCAAGGAGTGCAACTGTTGGGCATGCCGCTGTTTTTCAACGCCGACGTTGCCTTTGATATTGAAGGCGGTCGGATCGGCTTTCGCCTACGTTGAGACGAAGTTGTTTTCAACATCCAAAAGCATTGGGATCACTTGCGGAGAAGAACTTGCCATGTTCGGCCGAGCCTTGAAAACCGGGAACAGCACGCCGCACAGATGGCCTTGGGTTTGGGGGCTACTGCTGCTCTGTTGGCTAGGGCTGAGCGGGCCGGCTTGGTCGATCAGCTTAGGGGATCCCTTGCCGGAGTGGGCTGAGTCTGTGCAGGTGGGACGACAGCGGCTGCGCGGGGTGGAGCAATACCGCGGCCAGGAACAAATCCGCGCCTATGGCAACGAAGCAGGACGGGTGTTTTGGATTCAAATCAACAGCAGCGCTGACTTGCCCCCGGATTACCGAGACTATTTGGGCGAATACCAACAATTTCTGGTAGAAGCTGTAGAAGTGGTGCCGTTGCGAGCCCGACGGCTGCGCTTCCGCCAGGGAAATCGCAGCGCCGAGTGGCAGGTGGTGGGCATGAGCGGTCGGTTTCAGGCGGAGGCGATCAGCAGAGATTTGGCTCCGCCAGGGTTGTTTGGAGATCCCTCGTGAAGAGCAGGAGAATTAGAGCTTATCCTAGAGATCCTAGAGAGAAACTTGAAACTAGAGTCTGCCAATGAATTTACTCCAGAAGAAAGTTGAGGTTACTCTTAATCGCTTCTTCGTCAAGGAGCTAACTCAAGAAGAGCTCACCTTCTATGAGTATAGTTGCAGGCCAAACCCTCTTCCAGATCTAGGAGAGGAGCAGAGGGCTCTCTCCAAGATTTGTAATCAGCTAGGTGTAATGGCTGTTCGTCTGGGAAATCGCATCATAACCCGAGAAAAAGTTCCGGCCAGTAAACTCAAAACAGAGGAATGGGAGTTGGAAGAGCTTGGTTCTAAGGCTCTAGATTGTACAGACCCTACAGAGAGACAGGCTCTAGAAACTTTCGAGCGCAAGAAACTAGATTGGAGTCTAAGATCTAAGTACAAAAGAACAGAGATTGAGCGATCAACAGGAGGAGGATTGATCTGGTGGGTTACGGGTCTGGAAGGAGTAGAACGGATTGAAGGAGTAAAACCACTTTGCGGAGATGGGTGGGAGGTTCACAGAGGAAGAGAGCTAGACGTTGTTATTAGACAAGATAAGAAGCTCTATCTAGAGATCGACATCCGATACCATTTCTACAGCCCATGGACGCTGCATGAGTGGCTGGAAAATTACCCAGATGTCTCAATTGAAATTGTACGAAACACATACAGGACAAAAAATAATAAATACCCAACTTGGGAGTATCGAGGCATTATTTCCAATCAGTCGCCAAGGGAAGTATGGTTAGCGGAGCTAAACACTAGCTTAGCGGATTATCATGTACAGAAGTACGGAGCAACTCCAGAAGAAGTTGATGGCTCTCTGGTGGTTCAAGTGGTCTCCAGAGAACGCAATTTCAGACAAAAGGCAGAGCCTATCCTTCATCTATCGCGGAGACTGTCGCCTGTTTT
This sequence comes from Synechococcus sp. R55.4, assembly GCF_047461935.1. Lineage (NCBI taxonomy): Bacteria > Bacillati > Cyanobacteriota > Cyanophyceae > Synechococcales > Synechococcaceae > Synechococcus > Synechococcus sp. R55.4. Next base: position 71,420 of record NZ_JANSIF010000004.1, read on the forward strand.
AACTTTGGAGATGCTAGCAAGTATAGAAGATCAAAGATGGACTGGCAAAAAAGTTAGCTCCTTGGTTAGCGAGCACATCAGAAAAAGTTTAGAAGAGAGATTGAAAGAGTCTAAAGAGACCGCAAAAACTATTATAGAAAATGTCTACAATATTTCTGACTTTCAGGCTGATCCCCTAAAAGCAGAAGGATACATTATGCCAAGGCCAAGGCTATTGGGGTTTGGTCATAGACAAGTCCAAAACCCCGCGAGAGTTAGGTACCAAGGATGTGCAAGAGTTGGCGAGACAAAGTTTGGACTTCTAAATCTTGACGATAATAAACGTGAGTATCCTACTGAGGTTCGCAAGTGCCTACTTGAAGTAGCTAAAAAGAGCGGAGCAAGAGTTGAAATAGACTTTTACGCAACCCGTCAAGATTTGCCTGAAGGCGACCTTGCTCAACAGAGGTTTTGGCAAAGCTGGGCCGACAAAGGGATCAAAACCGTTCTGGTTGTCATGCCCTTGTCGCCTAATGAGCACAAGCAAAAGATCCGCTTGCAAGCACTTCGAGCAGGAATAGCAACTCAGTTTATGATTCCTGGAGCTGACCCCTACAAAGCTCTAAATGTCGTACTAGGACTTCTGTGTAAAGCTGCGTGGCAACCCGTGTTGCTTGAACCCCTCGATCATCCTGAGTGCTCCGAGCTTACCATTGGTTTTGATGTGGGGACGAATCGAGAGCTTTACTACGGAACCTCTGCCTTCGCGGTACTGGCCAATGGTCAAAGCTTAGGCTGGGAGTTGCCCGATATACAAAGAGGAGAAACTTTTTCCGGCGAGGCAATTTATCAAACCGTGTCCAAGCTCGTCAATAGATTCTACAACAAATTTCATCGATACCCTAGAAAGGTTCTTTTGATGAGGGATGGCTTAGTTCAAAGAGGCGAATTTGATAAAACAATTGAGGAACTAAGAAAAGAAAAGATTGCTGTGGATATTGTTGGAGTGCGCAAAAGTGGCACAGTCAGAATGGGAAGAGAGGAAAAAGGAAGCTATAGAGACGCTGCAATGGGCACTGTCATTTTTGACCATGAACGAAGGTCATTTATGCTCGTAACAAGCCAGCCCATTAAGAAGTCCTCGGTGCCAATTGGCAGCGCAAGACCGCTGCGAGTTGTCCATGAACACGGCAACACTCCTTTGGAAGTTCTGGCTATACAAACTTACCATCTCTCCCAGCTTCATCCCGCCAGTGGTTTTCAAGCCTGTAGGCTTCCTTGGGTATTGCACTTTGCCGACAAAAGCAGTAAAGAGTTCCAGCGCATTGGCAACAGCATTTTTAGTGTGCTGCAGAACATAAACCGAGAGAAGTTGATTGCCGTCTAGCCAAGGGAGGGGATCCCCACCTGCCGGCCTTGCTAGGATTGGGGGGGTGGTTGGTGTTGCGGCTATGGAGATGAATGAGGTCTGGAAGACCTTTCTGAGCAATCCTGTTCCGTTCTGTGGCGGTTTTCTCAGCGGCCTGCTGCGTTTGGATGTGAAGCAAGATCCGCTGCGCAGTTGGCTGGAGTCCCAGGGGCTGAGGGTGGAGGAGCCCCCGCCTTCCGGTCGCTCCGACGGCCCCCAATCCATTTCCATTGAATAGGCGTACTCAATCGGCGGGCAGAGAGTAGGGATCCCTTCCGAACGCTTTCTCTCAGGTGTGGGAAGCGCTCTGATCCGGGCACAAGCAGCGACAAGAAGGGCAGCAAGAGCGGTGTTGCGAGGTGAGCTGATGTTCCCTGAACCCTCCCAATTTAGGAAGCGGCAGGGATCCCTTCGAGGCTGGGGCTATCTCGGCGGGGTGGTGTTCCTGGCAACGGGACTGGTCGGTCTGCCGTCAGGGGATCCAGCCGTGGCCCAATCGGCTCCCTCTTCTCTTGCCAGCCCTAAGCAGGATCCCCAAGCTTGGCTGGAGCGCTACAACGCCGCTCTAGAGCAATTGCCCACTTTGCCCAACTTGCAATATCGCCAGCAGGTGCGGGTGGAGGGATCCCAAACCTTCACAGCCACGTTGGATGTGCTCTACCGCCGCGACGGCAGTTGGCAGGCTTGGGTAGCCGAAGGGGATCGCATCCGCCTCTTGGATTCGCGCCAATTGGAAGTGGTGAACCAGTCGGATCTGCTGCAGCTGTACTCGGTGTATGTGAGCCGACCGGAAGCCCTCTTGCCCTCGGTGAGCTTTTACTTGAAGGCGGATCCCAGCCGCTACCGCGTCCTCTCCTCAGAACGGGTGGATTTGGCTGGATCCCCTGTCCAGCACTTGCGCCTAGAGCCCATTCAGGAAGGCCAGTTGCGGGAGCTGTGGCTGGATCCGCAGTCGGGGCTGCCGCGGCAGGTGTTGCTGTTTTTGTCGGGGGTGTGGGGGCAGGCCTATGTCCTGATGGGGTTTACGGCGGTGCCAGCTCCCGAGGGAGGGGAGCGCTACTGGCTGCCGGAGAGCACCCGCATCAATTTGGGCTATGGCTTTTGGACCCTGGAGGGCCTGAACCGCCGCGTGTTCAGGGGATCCCTTTCCATCCAGCACGACTATCAGGACTACCAAATCCTACCGGAAGGTGGGGAGTTGCGCTTTTTGCCTTCGCAGCCCCCTGTAGATGCCCCGCCGGTGGTAGCCGGCCTGCCGGGGAGTCCATCCCCGATTGAGTTGGGGGACGTGCAACCCTTGGGGGTGGACGAGCAAGGTAACCAACAGTTCAGACTGGGCTTGGGCAGACGCACGGCTGCAGATACCCCCTTGGCAGACCGCATCGCTGCCTTTAACCTAACCCGACCGGCCAGCCGCAACGCATTAACCCAGATCGATACCTTGGCCTTCTTGCCTTTGGGCGGCGACCAGTTGCCCATCTATCTCTTCCAATTCGACACAGGCCGTCCCCTCTCGCCCCTGCAAGGGGTGGAGCGCCCGCGGGTGGATCCCAATGAGGTCTTCGCTCCCAGGCCGCCTGCCATCAGACTCTTCGGAGATTAGTTCCCCAATGCTGATAGATGCTGCCTATGGGGTGATCCCCATCCTGCCCCGCCCGCCCGCCCAGGAAGCTCCCGGACCCGGCTCTTCGCATTTGTATCTGCTCATCCAGCACCAGAAGGGGCATTGGGCTTTCCCAAAAGGGCACAAGGATGGCTCCGAAAGCGACCTGGAGGCGGCACAGCGAGAATTGCGTGAGGAAACCGGCTTGACCGACTACCAGCTCCTAACCCTGCCCGGCCAGCCTGACCCTCTGACGCTGCAGGAAGCCTACACCTTTACGGATCCCGAGGGGAACCGAGTAGCCAAAACCGTTACCTACTACGTGGCCTTGCTGCCGCCCCAATTTCCTCCCCCTGAGCTACAGGTGCAACCAGAGGAGGTGGCCGCCTACCGCTGGTGCTCCTACCCCGAAGCCTTGGAGCAGATCAGTTTTGAAGAGAGTCGGCAACTGCTGCGCCGCTGCCAAGCCCACCTGGAGCAGCTTTGGAAATTGGAGAAGACCTAAGTTCCGTATTTTTACGGAAGAGGTTTATCGGGGTTACCTTTATCTTGTCTTGCAGGCTTTCCGCGGGAAGTTCCCGAGTAAGAAAGCCAGCAGACAATCTGAGGGCTAGCCTTCACCTTTAGAGATTGGCTGATGAGCAATAGTCATCGATCTCCCCAGGAGGAGAGTTTTTCTGAATACGGATTGAACGCTGAAACTGCCTTTGAGTTCGTGCAGCCTTGGCCGTCTTGTTGGGCTTGGCTCATCTAAAGATCTCGTCTGGGTCAGGGCTGGGCTTGAACTGTATTCTGGAAAGCATTTTTTCACCGGCTTGTGGGGTAGCTAAGACTTCAGTCGTGTCATCAACCTCAGCGCAGGAAATTGTCCGAGCACGTCCTCTCGACCCATGAACCGTCCCCCCGTCTGTACAGAAGTCTCGGCCCATCTGCTGAACGCAGAGGTCAGCTTCACAGGAGTTGTTCGGTATTTCAGTGCCTTGGACAAAGGGGAGGGGCTGGGCACTTGGTCATTGGTGTTTCACCAAGGTCGCCTGGGGTTTGCTCACCACAGCTTGGAGCCCTTGGAGCGCTTGGATCGCCACCTGCGTCGGCTCAGCCATCAAGTCTTTTCTCTGACTCGCCAAAATTGCCTACGCATCCATCGGCAGGTGGAGGCGCTATTGGCTCAGGAGACTGGGCCTCTACCTGCAGACCTTCTGGGGCTGAGTTGGATGGTAACGGAGCAACTGCTGCCTTGGGAAGCTGCGCGCAGGTTGAATGCTTGGATCGGCGAGGAGGTGCTGCAAAATCTGTTGCTGGTTCCAGGGGGCTTTCAGCAGGAGATCATCCCACTGGACAACGTGCCCACCCTGGGCCAGTGGGATGGGGGATCCCTGCTCGACCTGATCCAAAAGCGGCTACGGGCATGGCAATCTTTGGGGCCTGAGATCACCTCCCCCTACCAACGGCCCTACTTTGCCAGCCGGGCCCAGGCAGAACGCCTTCCCGCCGAGCAACAGGAACGGCTAGGCCGGTTACTGAAGGGGTTTAGCTTCCGCCAGTTGAGCGCCCTTCTCGATCAAGACGACCTCCAGATCGCTCGCCGCCTACATCCTCTGGTCAAAGCCGGTATCCTTGTCCTGCGGGATCCCCAGCCCCCCTTTGATCGGCTGCCCAAAACCTACTCGGCCAAGCTTGAGACAGAATCACAGCCCTCAGAAACTCCCACCGTCCCTCTTCACCTGGCCAACGGGCTTGCAGATCTAGGCCCATCTCCCCAGGCCTCGAAAACCTGGATTGTGGCCTGTATTGACGACAGCGAAGCCATGCTCAGCGAGTTGCAGCGGTTGTTGGAAGGGCACAACCTGGTCATTCACACCATCAGCGACTCTTTGAAAGCCCTGATGAAGCTGACCACCCTCAAGCCAGATTTGATCCTGCTGGACGTGGGTATGCCCAACGTGGATGGCTACCAATTGTGCAGCCTCATCCGCAAATCCTCCGTGTTAAAGGATGTGCCGGTGGTGATGGTCACAGGCCACAAAGGTCTGATCGATCGGGTGAAGGCGCGCCTGGCCGGTGCCACCGATTACCTGACCAAGCCCTTTCGGCAGGAAGAATTGCTGCAGATGGTGTTTCGCTATCTCAGCTAGGGATCCCTCTAAAGGTTCGTCGAAAAAGAGATAAGGAGATGTCGATCATGGTGAAAGTTCTTGTGGTGGAAGATGTGGCCTCGGAGCGACAGCTCATCAGCGATTACCTCCGCTCAGAAGGCTATCAGGTGGTAGCGGTGGCCAACGCCCAAGAGGCATTGCAGCAGATCCGCAACGACAAACCCGATGTGGTGCTGACGGACTTGGTCATGGAAGGCATGAGCGGGCTGGAATTGTGCCGCCAAATCAAGAAAAACCCGGAAACCCAAAAGTTGCCCGTTGTGGCCTGTACTTCTAAAAATCAAGAGCTGGACAAACTCTGGGGCATGAAGCAAGGGATCGATCTTTATCTGACCAAGCCTTTTACCCGCGAAGACATTTTGCGGGCCGTGAAATCAGTAGTGCTCAGCCCGAGCTCATGATTTTTGCCACTTCTGTCCTTGCTGAGCTGCGCCTCCAGTTAGGATCCCTGTGATTATCACGAATTGTTCTTAGGAGATGTCTTAGAATTGGCAGAGCGAGAACGGCAATGGCGGTAGCTTTCTCCCCACACAGCCCTACTTCTACCCGTACCGGCGAGCTGTACTTACATCTACAGTTGGGGGTAGACTGTCGGGCCCTTTTGCCCATGGCATTTGCCCAGGAAGCTCTAATTGTTGGCCCGCACCACTTTACCCCTCTCCCCAACCAGCCCGCATGGGTGCTGGGCTTGTTCAACTATCGCAATCGCATTCTCTGGGGACTGGATCTGCCGCAATTTCTCGGCCTAGAGCCCTTGGACTTTGGGCAGCCCGAACACCACTTGGTGGTGATGCGCCCAGAATTTGGGGGCTCTGCATCGCCAGTGCGAACAGGCTTGGGCCTGGCAACCCAACACGTGAAAGGAGTAGCTCGAGTGCCCGCCGAGGAGATCCAACCCTTAACAAAAGCCCAGGCAGCACAAAACAACTTTCGACTGGAGAACTTCTACGACTCTTGCAAAGGGCTGGTGTTGGAAGGGGATGAGCCTCTCTGGGTGCTCGACCCTCTTGCCATTGTCCAAAAGCTCAACTCAGTTGATTCCTCGGCAAACCCTTGATCTTGGCGACCTTTTCCCCGACTTACCCTCACTTAAAGGCAAAATTCTATGGTTTCCTTCCGTCCCCTCTTTCTCAGGCCTGCTCCATCTTCCCGGCCCCAACGCAAAGTCGCGGGATCCCGCCTGGCCCTGGCAATCAGTTTTCCTCTGGGCATCAGCTCCCTGCTGTTTGCCGTCTCTGCCGGCAGCGTAGCCCGCACCTATTTCGAGTTCAAGCCGGCGATCTCGCGGCAGTTCACCCTGCAAAACCTGAGCGATCAGGTGATCTATTTGGATGAAGTCTTGACCATGTCTGCCCGCATGGCCGCTGCCAGCGGGGATCTGTCCTGGGAAGAGCGCTACAACATCCATGTCCCTCAGTTGGATGAGGTGCTGGCGGAGATTCAGCAATTGGATCCCGCCTCTTACGAAGCCTATGCAGCCAAAACCACAGCAGCCAACATCAAGCTGGTGGAGTGGGAAGTGCAGGCTTTTGATCTGATTCGGGCCGGCGAGCAGGAACGGGCTTTCAACTTGCTGCACAGCCCTGAGTACGAAGAGCAAAAGCGCATCTACGCCGAAGGGATCAACCAAACCCTGGAGGCCATTCGCAGCAACATTCAGGCCAGCGTCCAGCTTTACGAGCAAGATCTGCTGCAGGCTTTGATCTTTTCCGGCATCAGCTTCCCGATTCTGCTGCTGAGCTGGGGGATCATTTTGATCCTGGTGCGCAACTTTGTGCGGGAACGCAACGCCACCTACGAGCGACAAGTTTCCGACACCCGACTGGCCCAGCGGTTTGCCGATATTGCCCGGATTCGCCAAGAGCAAGAGCTGATCGATCCCCTAACTGACTTGTTGGGCGAGATGCGCCAGCGCTTCGGTGCCGAACGAGTGGCCTTCTATCGCTTGACCGCTCCCGAAGAGGCGCAGGTTATCGCTGAATCTCACGACAGCCGCCTGCCCGACACCTTGGGCACCCTCCTCCGCAGGATCCCGGCTCCGATCCAGCAGGCTCTCCACGGCGGGCAAGTTTACGCTTTTGGCCCGGTGCCTAGGCCAGATCTGGGCGCCGACTACCTGCAGAGGCTGGCCACAGCCCAACTGAAAGCCGAGATGATAGCGCCGGTGGTGCGTGGCGATGAGCTTTACGGTTTTTTGGCAATAGGCCGCGCCCAAAGCCAGAGCTGGTCTGACGAAGAACAGAAAACCTTGGCAGAGCTGGCCAACCGCCTGGGTCAAGCTTTGGGTAACCTGGGGGCGCTGGAGCAAAAAGCCGTGGCCGCCCAGGAACGGGAGCGGTCGGAAGCGCTGCAAAGAGAGCTGCTGCAGCTTATCAGCGAGGTCACAGAAGCCTCGCGGGGGGATCTCACGGTGCGGGCGCAGCTAACAGCCGGACAAGTTGGCATCATGGCGGACTTTTTCAACGTCATTATCGAGAGCTTGCGCGACATCGTGATTCAAGTGCAGCAGGCCGCCGGTCAAGTCAACCAATCCATTGGTCGTGACGAGGCAGCCATTCGCGAGTTGGCCGAAGCCGCTCTCCGACAGGCCACCCAAATCGAAGAGACCTTGCGCTCTGTCGAGCAAATGACGCTCTCAATCGAGGAGGTAGCCGATAAAGCCCAACAGGCCGCCACCGTTGCCGAATCTGCCGCCGCCACGGCCATCAACAGCAGCTTGACTATGGATCGCACAGTGCAAAACATCCTGCAACTGCGGGAAACGGTGGCCGAAACGGCCAAGAAGGTGAAGCGGCTGGGGGAATCTTCCCAGCAGATTTCCAAGGTGGTGTCCTTGATCAACCAGATTGCGCTGAAAACCAACCTCTTGGCGGTGAACGCCAGTATCGAGGCAGCCCGTGCCGGCGAAGAAGGGCGAGGTTTTGCGGTGGTCGCCGAGGAAGTCGGGGCACTGGCGGCCCAGTCGGCAGAAGCCACCCGCGAGATCGAGCGCATTGTGGAAGGGATCCAACGGGAAACCGGCGAGGTGGTACAGGCGATGGAAACCAGCACCGGCCAGGTGGTGGAGGGAACCCGCTTGGTGGAAGCAGCCAAGCAGAGCCTGGGACAAATTGTGGAAGTCTCGCGGCAGGTGAACCAGCTCTTTCAGGCCATTGCCCGCTCCACCGATGCCCAGGCAGATGCATCTCAAACGGTGCGCCAGTTGATGCAGCAAATCGCCAACATTGCCGCCCAGACGGCGGCAGCCTCGCAGCAGGTGGCCAACTCTCTCCAGGCTACGGTGGCGGTTGCCCGTCAGTTGCAGACTTCTGTGTCCACCTTCAAGGTGGGGGAGGCGGTTTAGCATGGGGCCGAATCCCACTTCCCTCGACCCACGCGAGTGGCAGGTTAGGCTGCAGTTTTTGGACGAAGCCCAGGCTTACCTCGACACCCTGGAGGCAGGGGTGTTGGGCCTGGGATCCCAGAGTTTGGATCGCCCCCGTTTGGATCGCTTGCTGCGGGCTGCTCATTCCATCAAGGGCGGGGCGGCCATGATGGGCTTTCCGGTGCTTAGCGACTTGGCCCATCGCCTGGAAGATGGTTTCAAGATCTTGCAGGTGGATCCCCAAAAAGCCGACCCCGCAGTGGAGCGCAACCTCTTGGCGGCGTTGGATTGCATGCGCCAAATAGCCCAGCAGCACCGCCAGCAGCGGCTTTTGGACGAATCTTGGCTGGCAGAGCGGGTGCAGCCTCTTTTCGATCAATTGCGAGAGCAGTTGGGAGAGTTGCAGCCTGAGGACAACGTCCAAGTCCTGGCAGCAGAGGCCGGGGGCGATATGCGGGTGCTGCTGTTTGCAACCGAGGTGGAGGCCTGTCTGCAGCGGTTGGAAGGTGTGCTGGCCCACCCCGAGCAGCCCTGTTTGCGGGAGGAGTTTCTCATTGCTGCCCAAGAGCTGGGGGCGCTGGGGGAAATGTTGGATCTGCCTGCCTTTGCCACCCTGTGCGGCTCAGTAGTCCAAGCTCTGGAGACGCTGCCGCCAAATGCCAAGGAGCAGGTGTTGCCCGTTGCTCAGGCGGCTTTACAAGCTTGGCGACGCTCGCAGGCCCTGGTGCTGGTCGGTCAGGTCGCTCTTCTCCCCAGCTCCTGGGATCCGGCAGAGCCTCCAGTTTCCCCCCCGCCAGAAGCCCCTCCCCCTGCAATGGCAGGAGCCACCGAGCTGCCGGATTCGATTCCAGCCGGGGCCAAAAGCGCTGCCGAGATGCTACGGGTGCCGGCTCGCCCTCTGGAACAGTTGGGGGAGCTGTTGGGAGAGCTCATAGGGGAGCGCAACCGCTTAAACAGTCGCCTGCAACGGCTGCGGGAGCTGGTCAGCTTGTTCAAACGGCGGGTTCGCACTCTAGAAGAAACCAACAGCCGCCTGCGCAGCAGCTACGACCGCGTCGCTGCCACCGTGCCTGCTTCTGTGCTCTTGAAAAAAGAAGGGGATCCCGGCCTGACCTTGGCCGATACCTTTGACCTCTTGGAGATGGATCGCTATGGAGAGATGCACCTGCTGACCCAAGAGGTGATGGAAACCGTTGTGCAAATTGATGAGGTAACCCACGATATCGACACCACCCTGCAGGAGACCGAAGGCAGCGCCCGCCAGCTCAGCCGCCTCTCCAGGCAAATGCAAACCCGTCTCGACCAGGTGCGCATGCAGCCTCTATCGGATTTGACGGATCGCTTCCCCAGAGCGCTGCGGGAGCTGAGCTTAGCCCATGGCAAGCCCGTGGAGCTGCGGGTCTTGGGGGGATCCACCCTAATCGAGCGCTCGATTTTGGAGGCCTTGGCGGATCCCTTGTTGCACTTGGTGCGCAACGCCTTTGACCACGGCATCGAGGCTCCAGACACCCGCCTGGCCCAGGGCAAGCCGGCCAAGGGCCTCATCGAAATTGCCGCCAGCCAACGGGGCAACCGCACTCTGATCACGGTGCGAGACGATGGGGCAGGGATCTGTCTGGATAAAATCCGGGCCCGCGCCTTGCAGATAGGGTTTTCCGCTGCCGACCTGGCTGAGGCCAGCTCCCAGGAGCTGCTGGAGTTGATCTTCCAGCCGGGCTTCAGCACCGCCGAGCGAGTCAGCGAGCTATCTGGACGGGGAGTGGGTCTAGACGTGGTACGCACCAACCTGCAACGAATTGGCGGCCAGGTGCAGGTGGAATCTTGGCCGGGACGGGGCACGCTGTTTACCCTCACTCTGCCCGTTTCTTTGAGCGTCACCCGCGTGCTGCTGACAGAATGCCAGGGGTTGATGTTGGCTTTTCCGGCCAACGCAGTGGAAGAATTGCTTATCCCCCCGCAGTTGCCTGCCGATTCCTTTCTCTGGGAAGGGGAGCAGATCCCTTTAATTCCTGTGGGCCACTGGTTTCGCTTCGCGCGCTGGCAGCCTCGCCGGGAAATTGACGAGACCCCCCTTCTCGACCGACCTGTGGTGCTGCTGGTGGTAGAAGACAACCGGCCCTATGGCCTGTTGGTGGATCGCTTTTGGCGGGAGCAAGAGGTAACTCTGCGCCCGGTGGAGGGAGGTCTGCCTCTGCCGTCGGGATTCTCCGGCTGTACGGTTTTGGCCGATGGGCGAATCGCTCTTTTCGTGGATCCGCCTGCCCTCTTGAGCTGGCTGCTCGCCCAGCGGGATCAGCCCTGTCAGTCGGCAAGGGATCCCCTTCCCCAGCCCAGGTTTGCCGCCCAGCCCACCCTGCTGGTGGTGGAAGATTCGGTCAACGTGCGCCGCTTCTTGGCCATGACCCTAGAAAGAGCAGGGTTCCGGGTTGAACAGGCTCGCGACGGACAAGAGGCCCTCGAGCACTTGCAGAGAGGAATTCCCATCCGAGCGGTGATTACCGACATTGAAATGCCGCGGCTGGATGGCTTTGGCTTGCTGGCCCAGATTCGTGCCCACCCCCTGTATGACCAGCTTCCCGTGGTCATGCTCACCTCCCGCAGTGGCGAGAAACACCGCCAACTGGCCCAGCGGCTGGGAGCCAGCGCCTACCTCTCCAAGCCCTTCCAGGAACAGGAGCTGATCCAAAAGCTGCGGCAACTGCTGCAACCAGCCTCTTCGGCACCTTCCACCGGCGTTTTGATGGCGAGGTAGTCCATGCCCCTGCTTTCCCCTCTGCGCCTGCGTCGTCTGGCTCGGCAAGAACAACTGAGAAACCGGCAGACCTTGATTACTTTCCAACTGGGCTCCTACTGCTTCGGCCTCCCTGTTGATCGGGCGCGGCGAGTTTTTAGCTGGGCAGAGTTTCAGCTTGCTCAGGAGGGCGGCCCCCAGCTTTTGGATACCGGTCGTTTGTTGCTGGGCCGAGGGATCCCTTTTCAACCGGAAGGGGTTATTCTGTTGCAGCCAGGCAGTTCTGAGGACGGATTGTCCGACCAGATCGACAACCCAGAAACAGGGGCTCTGCCCATTCCCACTCAGCCCCTCCTGCGCCGTCTGCCCTCTTCCCAGTTGCAGCCTCTCCCCAGCCGCTATGCAGCTCAGGCCCGCCAACGGGGTATTGTGCAGTGGATCCCGCCAGCCGAAGGCCAGCTCCCCCTGTTGGTGTTCGACCCTCATCTCTGGCCTGTCTGTTCTTGAGCGGGGAGAGGGGGCAGTTGCAGTTCTGGATTCTCCACGCGGGTTAGCTCCCAGCGGAAGTGCTCCCCACCCCGTCGCTGCCAATTCAATCGGAAGGGTTGCTCCAAGGCGTTCACCTGATCCCGCGTCAGGTTGGCTAAGGGGCCGCCGGATCCCTCGATCACAAACCAGAGAGTGGCCTGTCCTTGGCGACTGGGATCCCCTGGGCCGAGCTGCACCTGCAGCGCTTGGGGTTGGAGGCGCAAGCGAAAAAATTGCCCGAAGATCTCGCGGCTGTAGGCCAGCGCCCGCTGCTTATCCAGGCCCCAACCATCGCTATAGGCCTCAGAGACCAGCATCTCCACCTGATCCCAGTTGCGCTGCTCCACCGCCCGCAGCAATCTCTCCGTGTGGACGCGGATTTGTCGCTCAGGCCGCCCGTATTGCCAAAAGGCTCCCACCCCGATAGCCAAGACGACGGATCCCACCACCCCCCAGCGCAGCCAGGGGGGAAGGGGTGAAGGGGGAGAAGAGACAGAAGCAGACAAGGGATCCCTCTTGGGCAGTAGGGGGATTGCTCCCTCTAGCCTACGGGATCTACATGTGAGAAGATCAAAGCCTGACCCCGAAATCTGTGCAGCCTCTGCCGGTCACAGCACGCTCCCGAAATTTAGCCAACCGGTCATGACCAAGTCCAACGACCGCCTACTGCTGGAGTTTGAGCAGCCTGTCGCCGCCCTAGAACAACGGATTCAGGAAATTCGGGCCTTGGCAGAAGAAAACGACATCGATGCCTCTGAGCAAATTCGCCAATTGGAAGCCAAAGCCGAAGAGCTGCGCCGTGAGATCTTCAGCCAGCTCACGCCGGTAGAACGGCTCCAGGTGGCCCGTCACCCCCGCCGCCCCACCACCCTGGATTACGTACAGACCATCTGTGACGACTGGTTTGAGCTGCACGGGGATCGCCACGGCCAGGACGATCCAGCCATTGTGGGCGGGTTGGCCAAGCTGGGGGATCAGCCGGTGATGATCCTAGGCCACCAAAAGGGTCGCGACACCAAAGACAACATCCACCGCAACTTTGGGATGCCCAATCCCGCCGGCTACCGCAAAGCCCTGCGGCTAATGGAACATGCCCACCGCTTCGGCCTGCCCCTGCTCACCTTCATCGATACGCCGGGGGCTTACCCAGGCGTTAAGGCGGAAGCCGAGGGCCAAGGAGAGGCCATTGCCACCAACCTGCAGACCCTTTTCCGGCTGGAGATCCCCATCATCTGCACTGTCATCGGCGAAGGGGGATCGGGCGGAGCCTTGGCCATTGGGGTGGGCAACCGCATCCTGATGTTCGAGCACGCCGTCTACTCCGTGATCTCGCCGGAAGGCTGCGCGGCTATTCTCTGGAAGGATGCCAAGAAGGCTCCCCAAGCGGCGGCAGCCCTGCGCATTACCGCCCAAGACCTGCTGCAACTGGAGGTGATCGACGAGATCCTGCCAGAGCCGGTTGGCGGCGCCCACCGCGCGCCCTTGGAAGCTGCTCAAACCCTCAAAGAGGCTCTTCTCAGGCATCTCAAGGAACTTTCTAGCCTGAGCGGGCGAGAATTGCGCGAGGAGCGCTACCAAAAGTTTCGCCGCATGGGAGCGTTTCTGGAGCTTTCTGAATAGACTTATGCATCCCTGATTTATAGTCGTTTCAGATTAGGGTGAGACACCTGGGCCATTGATCGCGCCAGCGGGACGGAGTCCTTGAAAAGCCTTTTGGCCCCCTGCATTATTGCTCTGCAACGCCGATGCGACCAACATTTTAGGCGTGGGTGCAGTGTCCTGGTTTGAACTGAAATGACTATATTTGGGCTATATTTGGGGTTTAATTTGGGGTTTATTCGAGGGGAGAGGCCCTTTAGGAGCTGCTCTGGGATGAACTTCCGAAAGCACTCCGCGCCCTCAACCTGACCAAGAGGGGGCTAACTCCTACCAGGTTACCCGATCCCGCAGTTGCTCAATCCGGGCTGGGCCAATGCCATTGACCCGTTGCAGATCCTCCAAAGAGGAGAAGGGGCGGGCCTCGATAATGCGCTGCGCCAGGGCGGGGCCAATGCCGGGCAACTGTTCCAGCTCCGCCGCCGTGGCCGTATTCAGGTTAACGCGAGGGGATCCCCCAGGAGACGCCACCGGAAAAGCAACCGACGGGGAAGGGGATCCCGCCTCAGGAGGAAGAACGACCTCGACTTCCAGCAGCTCCGGCTCAGGTAGGGAAGCCGCAGCAGGGACAGGATTGGGGCAGCGACGGGATCCCTCTTCTGCCTGTTGTTGCAGGCGGCGGCTGGGGCCAAAGCGGGCATCGGCAATGAGCCGGTCGAACTCCCGCACAAAGTGATCCACCACTCGGCTATTGCGGATGATCAGGAGGTTTTCATCGTTGACGTGATTGGCGGCCATCGACCAGTTGTGGGATCCGGTGATCACGGTGGCGTTGGCGGTGCCAGGATCGACGAGGGCAAACTTGTGGTGTAGCTTGTCCCCCAGGGCCAGGTTGGGTGTCCCCACCGATTGGGCGGGCGTTGTCCAGGGCAGGCGGGCTGGATCCACGGTACAGTCTTCGCCGGGCAGCAGGAGCCCCCACATCTCCAGGGTGCGGCTGTAGTCTCGGAAGGCAAAACCGGGGTCGAACACCCCGCGGATTTCTACGTTGCGCTCCTGGCGCAGTTGCCTGAGTTGGTTGGCAATGCCCGGATCCGTAAAGACGAACAGAGCCAGATCCACCTGTTGCCGGGCTTGGGCCAGGGTGGCGGCAATAATGCCGTTGGAGGTGGCTTCGTAGGGCAGGGAGCGACTGGCAGGAGAAAAGTGAACCCTCACAATGGCATCGTCAATGTACACCGTTTCCAGGGGACGCTTGAGCTTTTGCACGCCGAAGCGGCTATCGGTCAAGCCACCGGGGCCATCGCCCCACATGAGATCGAATTCCTCGGTGTAGAGGCGGGCCAGCTCCGGGCTGTCCAGCAGCAGCAGATGGTTGGCATTGCCGACACTGCCAGGCGCATCAAAGTCCCCGTGAATATCAGAGAGGGTGAAATTGGCCGAGCCGGTCAAGACTTTCTGCCCGTCGATCACCACAAATTTGTGGTGCATCAGGCCACTGCCCTTGGAACCATCGGCGGTATCGTCCAGCCAGGGCACCTGGCCTCCATCCAGCAAGGCGTACACATCCCGCGTGGCGACCTCCTCAGCCGAAAACCGTCCATCCCGGTTCACATCCACCAGGTTGCGGTACTCCTCGAACTTGCTGCGGCTGCGCTCGTCCAGCGCCCGCACTTGGTCAGGGGTGAGTTGGTGCCAGGCCCGCACGTAGGTGTTTTCGGTAATGAAGCGCACCGGGATCCCGGCCTGTCGTCGCTCCACTAGGGCTTGGGCAATGAGCGGTAGGTTCAGCTCTTTCACGGCAATATCCACCGACTGACGAGCGGAGCGAATCTGGGAAATGATCAACTCTTCCAGGTTGTAGCCGTAGCGGCGGATCTGGCGGTAGGGATCCCGATAGGTGCTCTCGCGGCTTTGGTTGAACACCACCCGGATACGGGGGTGCTGCGGCAGAGGGGCCAGGGTGGGCAGCTCCGGCTCTTGGGGGTAGGGTCTGGGCCGAGGACCCACCCAGTAGCCGATCAAGACCAGAACGAGAAGCAGAGCAACCCAGGGCAGCCAGCGGCGGAGTTGCCGCAACCACGACGGGATCCCGTTCATGGCCTTTCTCCTCTCCAGCAATCACACCCCCAGGATACCGAACTTTATCGCAGCCACTTCTACGCGAAGGCGATCCCTGCTCTGCTCTACAGCTAACCGTGCGAGAGCGGCTGCTACCCCTAAGATGATGACAAATGTTTTAGAGTATTAACTTTTGTTATGAACTACAAAGCCCTCACCCTTGGGCTGACGGCGGCTGCTTGCTTAGCCTTGGTAGGCTGTGCCAGTTCCAGCAGCGATACGGCCATTGCCCCGCCGACGCCTACCCCAACTCTCTCTCCCAGCCCTACGCCGCTGCCCAACCTCGTCGCCGTTGCCGCCGCCAACCCCGACTTCAGTACCTTGGTGACGGCCCTGCAGGCAGCGGGCTTGGTGGGGACTTTGCAGCGGGAAGGTCCCTTCACGGTATTCGCTCCCACCAATGCTGCTTTTGCCGCTTTGCCCCCTGGCACGGTGGAATCTTTGCTGCGACCTGAGAACCGGGCAGAGCTGGTGCGCATTCTCACTTACCACGTGGTTCCTGGCTTGGCTCCTTCCAGTGCCCTCAGATCCGGCCAGCAGGTAACGACTTTGCAGGGATCCCCCGTCACCGTCACGCTTCTTGAGGGCGGACGGATTCGCATCAACAACGCCAACGTGATCGCCGCGGATATTCAAGCTTCCAACGGCATCATCCACGTCATCGACACCGTCTTGATCCCGCCTCGCTAGGGGTTTCGGGCATCATAGGATAAAGTCAAGTTCGGCGGTTGACCGAGGAGGCCCGGCGTGGAAAGGCCGAAGTGGGTAGCCATTGTTACAGGAATCCTGGCCATTACTCTGGGGGTGGGCTACTTGCTGCTGGTGCAGCTATTGGACTATCGCGGCGGCCAATTTTTGCCGGCACCACTGGATCCGCCAGGGATTCTGGGAGAGGGACTTAGGCTTTTGTTGGGGATCCCTGGCTCATTTGGCCGGTTGAGCTGAGGGTGTTTTTGACTTCCTGCTTCCCCTTCCTCTTTTACTTGCGGGTGGCTGATCCCCAGCAAAACTCTTGACAAAATTGTATGCTCAGCTACAGCAAGCCCTATGCTGGAGAAGCGGTTGCAGATTCAGTTGACAGCGGGGGCTGTCCTCTGGGATGACCGGTCGATTTTGGCTTTTTGATCTGGAGATCTGGGCAGGCTGTGGGTTGGGATGGTGCTGTCGCGCTCCACTTGGGTGTGGTTGTGGGCAGGGCTGGGTTTGGCGGCCCTGAGCCAATATCTGCAATGGGTTAGCGGGATCTACAGCTTCGTGGCTCCCCACTCCGAGCCTCTTGCGGATCTGGTGGTGGGCGCCATCCTTGGGGGGACAGCAGCAGCAGGTCTGGCAGCGCGCCATTGGTGGCAGCAGGCTCGCCGACGGCAAAGTGCTCCAAGTCAGCGGACACAACCGCTGCGGCGGGTTAAGTTAACTCGGAATCAGGTGCAAGCCGATCTGGAAGATGCCGATCGCCTGATCCAGAAGCTGCAGAATGACATCAGTCGCCGTGCCCTGCGTGCCAAGCTGCAAGAGATCAATCAGCGGCTTAACCAGGAGGAATTGCATCTGGTGGTGTTCGGCACCAGTTCCGCCGGCAAGACCTCGTTGATCAATGCCTTGATGGGCCGACCAGTGGGCGAAACAGCCCCCACCCTGGGCACCACCCAGCAGGGATCCATCCACACCTACCAATTGGAGGGCTTGAACAGCCCCATTTCCCTCACTGACACACCTGGGCTGCTGACGATTGGAGGGGCAGGGGAAGCGGAAGCCCGCGCCTTAGCCCAGAAAGCCGATCTGCTGATCTTGGTGGTGGCCGGGGATCTGCTGGCTTCGGAATATGCCGAAATGCTGGAGCTGGCCCGGCTGGGCAAATCCACCATCCTGGCCCTCAACAAAACCGATCAGATGCTGCCGGAGGATGTGGAGACCATCTTGACCCATTTGCGCCGGCGCACTGCCGGTGTGATCCCCGCCGAACAGGTGGTGGCCATCGCCGCCGATCCAGAACCCCTGAAGGTTCGCTACTACTCCGAAGATGGCTCTGTGCGGGAAACTTGGGAGCCGCAGCCCCCCGATACGGAGGCCCTCATCCAACAGATGGCTCAACTGCTGCAGCAGAAGGGATCCCACCTGCGCTTGGCCAATGCTCTGTTGCAAACCCGAACCTTGACCGAAGCTGCCCAACAGGCCCTACAGGAGGAGCGCTGCCAGCAGGGTCGTCAGATCGTGGAACGGATGCAGTGGGCCACCGCTGCTGCCCTGGCGGCAACCCCTCTTCCTGCTTTGGATGTGCTGGCAGGAGTAGCCATTCAGGCACGCATGATCGGGGAACTGCACCAGGTGTTTGACCGACGCATTACCTTGCGCCGGGCCCAGCAAATTGCCCAGAGTTTGGCGCAAATGGTGGTGCAACTGGGGGGGCTGGAGCTGGCTACTCAGGCTTTGGGCTCTCTGCTCAAGGCCAGCCCCTTGATGGTGATGGGGATCCCCCTGCAGGCAGTGACGGGGGCCTATCTGACACGGGTGGCGGGGCTCAGTTACCTAGAGTGGCTGTCTTCCGGGGATCCCTGGCAAGAGGAAATCCTGCAAGAGCGGATTAGGCAGCAGCTCCAAAACCGTCATCCTCTGGCCTTTCTCACCCAACTGGCCCGCCAAGCCCATTCCAACAGCTAGTCGAAGCATCCATCTTTTCGCCGCCACAGGCCCAACCTATCCCGTTCTCCGCCCGCTGCGGAAAATCCATTACACTGAGTACAGCTTTTTCTAACTTAACTTTGTAGAAGTTCTGTAGATTAGCAGGCTCCAGGTCACACAAGAGAGAACATTTGTACCAGCCATACTCAGTGTTGCCGGAAAAAGTTGCACAATTTGTTAATCACAAGTCAAGCCCAGTCCATCATTTTGTAGTCTGCTGCCCTAAACTGGCTCCGTTTGCGCCTTATGTCTTCCATCAACCCGACCTTGCCCATTCAGTGGATCGACGCGGATTCGGGAGAGGTGGTGGAAGAATGCCCTTGGGAGAGCAGTCCCCATCCGGGCACCTACGTCCAACTGGCAGAGCAGCACTACCTGGTTCTGGAAAAGCGTCATTCCTACCGGCTCCGGCAAGGCAAATACCACCTGTGTGGGATCCGCGCCTTGGTGCGTTCGGTAAACCCACCGCAGGAAGCAGGGAATTGCCTGGGGGATCCCTCCTGTCGGTTTAATGCTCACTCGCCCTTGCTGCGTTGTGCCGTCAACCCCAGCGGGCCCTGTCAGGGCTGCCCCCACTACGAGTCGGCCCCGCGTTGCTAGCCCTCCAACTCCAGAGCCATGACCTGGGTGAGCACACGGTTGGTGTTTTCGCGAAACTCGGCCACGCTCACCCGTCCCAGCAAATACACGGCCAGCAACATCACCGCTGCCTCCACCCCAAAGACGGTGGCATAGGCAAGCACTGAAGAAGTGGGGAAGAGAATGCGCCCCAAATCGAGCAAAGCCCCGCCGAGCAAGGTGGAAACCGCCTGGGACATGGCCTGGGCCAGACCCCAAGCCCCGATAAAGGTGCCTGCCGTCTCCGCTGCCGTCAAGTCCAACATGAGGGTAATGGCGCCATTGGTGGTGATCCCAGAAGCCAAACCAAACAGGATCATACACAGCTGCAGCAGCCGTGGATTGCCTGTAAACCCTGATGCAATGGTCAGCCCAAAAGAGATGGCCACCAGCAGACAGCCCAGACGGGCCGTTGTCTGTTTGCCCAGCTTGGGCACAATGAAAAATCCGGTCAGCACAATCCCTGCCAAAATACCCAGGCTCCAAAAGGCATTGAGCTGGGTGCTCTGGGCCACCGTCATGCCAAACACCTCGCCGCCGTAGGGTTCTAGGATCGGCTGTTGGATAAACAGGCCCATGGTCATCAACACCAAGAAGCCGAAAAAGATCAGGGTTTGGCGGCTGGCGGTCAGCACCTTGATGGCCGTGCCAAGGGTGATTTGGTCTTCCCGTCCGGCCAGGGTGGAACGGGATCCGTAGCGGGAATAGCGCTTTTCCACCCCCCAGGTGGCAACCACCCCCAGCAGGATCACCACGGCTGGAATGATGATGAAGAGGC
Organism: Synechococcus sp. R55.4; assembly: GCF_047461935.1. Taxonomy (NCBI): domain Bacteria; kingdom Bacillati; phylum Cyanobacteriota; class Cyanophyceae; order Synechococcales; family Synechococcaceae; genus Synechococcus; species Synechococcus sp. R55.4. The sequence goes on from NZ_JANSIF010000004.1 coordinate 90,981, forward strand.
GATTAATGGTGCTCTGCAGGTTGTCCGGATCCAAGCCCCGCAGCAGAACTGCCGAGCCAATGGCCCCGCCGGCAATCCCCACCATCAACATAGACCAGACGATCCCCACCAACTTAGAGCGGTTGTCCTCGTCTGACACATCCACCAGCAAAGCCGCAAAAGGCGTGGAGCAGGCGCTGAGGCAGAGACCATAGAGGGCAAACATCAAACAGGCCAAGCCTACCCAGCCATAGGTGGCTCCAGACCAACCCGTGGCCGCAAAGCTCTCCCCCAAACCCCACACCACCTGCACCCCCAGGAAGATGCAGACCGCAAACAGCACCGATCCCAGACGCACATAGCCGGTGCGATGCAGGCCAAACAGGGGCTTGGCATCCGAGAGCTGCCCAAACCAAACCCGAGCCGGGGAGACCAACTGGTGCATGGCCAGGGATCCCCCCACCACCGTTGCCGGGATGGCCAGCAGATCCGTGTCGATCATGACGCGGTTCAGCACTCCCAGAGTGAGCAGCGACATCATTCCCAAGCCCATTTGAAACAGGCCCAGGCGGAACATGACATGCAGCGGCAAGGGCTGAACCTGCGCCTGAGGCTCTGGAGAAGTTGAAGTTACAGAAGCGTTGACCTCGGGATCCCGGCGGATATTGGCCATGATCTGGAATGATTCGAAAGGGTGCTACAGCCTTTTATCGTAGCCCAGGCAGCCTGGGATCCCGGCAAAAGCATGGGGTTGCCAAAAGTGAAACCGCCACGTCCTCTCCCCTTTTGGGAGCTATTGTCAGGGTATAGTCCCCCAATTTCCAATCCTCAGGAATATTGCTATACGCGCCCCCATCCCCTGGCTGCTGAGTTCACTGAGCTGGGTGGGCATTTCCCTGGCCGCTCCGCCGATGGTGTCTACTTCTCAGGCAACCCCTATGGATTTTCCCCTCCACCAGTCCCTTTCTTCCCCCTCGCCTTCAGAGTGGGCAGAGTACTTGGCCTACAGGCAGGTGATTGACCAGACGATTTCCATGACCTGGGATCCGCAAGCGCGAGCCTTGGCAAAGCAGTATGGGCTGGATATCGTCAACATCACCTGGGAAGATACCGGACGCCACAAGGGATCTGCCCTTGGCCCCAACATCAGCGACATGACCATCCAGGTACACCAGCTCAACCCCAGAACGGGTCACTACGAGCTGAGCTTGATGCCGGTGATCCGCTACCCCAACTTTGCCGATCTGTCTGCCGACCTGCCCCTCGATAGCCTACAGGTGCTGGTGGGCAACGAAAAAGGAAAACCCCTGCAACCCGTGTCGCTGCGAGAGCTGCTGGGGAATCTGCGCCGCTACTTACATGATCCCGGCTCTTGGGCCGGCAACCGGAACTCCCTGCTGGCTCCACGGGATAGCCATGTGTTGGTGAGCGCCCAAGCTGCCTTTTTGCCCATCCCTGCCGGGGGCTCTGCCCAATTCAACCCGGTGTTGTTCAACTACCAATCCTATCCCGGTAACCCAGCCGTGCTGGCAATCTTGGCCACCCGCGAGGGCACCAGCATTACGGTGATCGAGAACCGCACCGAAGATAGGGTGGGCGGGGCTATTTGGGGCCAGCGCCTTTTCTTCAATCAAAACGGTGAACGGGCCAGCCTCACCGGGCAGCGCCTCAGCGATTTTCGGGCCGAGCAAGCCGCCAACCCAACCCCCAGAGATCCCCATTCGGCGGAAGTAGCAGAAGAAGCCCTGAACCTGGTGATGGTGATCCAAGTACCTGATACATTCACGCTGAACTCTCCTGAACATGGTTTAGGAAAGAAGCGATCGCATCCTGCCTATCTCTGAGCAGGAAGGCGGTATCCCGCAAAGCCCTGAGGAATACCCCCCG